>JAOZOO010000002.1:78787-85438 GCA_029933225.1 Bacteroidales bacterium
CTGGAAAAAGTCCTGCCTGAATACACTCCCATTTTTGCCATGAATTACAACGTTCCGTATGTTCCTGTGCCTGTTTATGAACCCATGGGCAGGGTAAAAGGCGGATTGATGATTTTTTCAAAATACATGCCTGTCAAAGCGGAACGTTACGCCTATCCGCTGATTGCTTCCTGGCCTAACCGCTTGTTTTTGCTTGACCGGTGTTTTATTCTTACCCGTTATCCATTAAAAAACGGAAAGGACTTTCTGGTAATTAATACACACAACTCGGCTTATGTTTACGATAGCGCTTTAAGGGTAAAAGAGTTGCAGATCATCAAAAACAAAATGCTTGAAGAATATGACAAAGGTAATTATGTGATTGCCGGGGGCGACTGGAATGCCAATCCGCCGTATTATCAGCCTGCGGGTGATTACAATGGTCATTACTTTGTGCCGTCGGAAGTAAAAATGAATCCCTCTTTGATGCCTGACGGATGGGTATGGGCATTTGACCCGTCAGCACCTACAAACAGGCATAATGACAAAGCATTTGTAAAAGGAGAAAACGGCACAACCTGCCTGGATTATTTTGTTGTTTCCCCAAATGTTGAAGTATTGGAAACAAAGACAATTGATCTGTCATTTGAAGACAGTGACCACAATCCGGTATTTGTCAGGATTGCCTTAAAGAAATGAAACCGGAAATTATTTTTTACATCAGTTTTTGATGAACCCGCCACCAACGGTCAGGGATTTCGTTTTTGAGAGCTACCTGGTAATCCTGGTATGAACAGGGTACAAACTGTTGCCGCCAGTATTTGTGCTGGAATTTATTCTCGATCTGTACTTCCATCCACCACCGATCTGATTTTTTGCTTTTCAGGAAAATCAGCTCATCGTCAATATCGCCAGCCGTGATGACAAACCGAACATAATCATCGGAATTTTCTTCCGGAATATCTCCGGGCCGGTTCATAAATCCGTCAATGAAATACCATGTCATTTGTGCTGCAAGAAAAGCAGTCTGCCCGCGATCATCCAGGTCGGGATTCACTTCATAAATACCAAAGCTGCTTAACTTGTCACTCATACCTGCATACCTGCAGATTTTACACGCTTCTTCGCTGGTGAAGCCATTCGGTCCGGAATAAAAGCTGCCGGGTGCATCCGAGTGTCTTACTGCTGAAATGTCAAAACTTAATATATCTGCATCCCTGATCAATGGCTCTGTTTCGTCCATATTGGCCCTGACGGTTCCCAAGCGATGCAGCTCAAAAAACATATTGTGCATCAGTGTAATAGCATCCTGATCAACAAAATAACTTTGATAACCGATGTTTGTAAAATTGAAAAGAAAATTGGGCTGCTGAAGAATGATCCGGCTAAAGAACGACTTTGAATCCAGTTCCAGTTCGCTGTTCCCCAAATCGAGTTGATAATCAATGGTAGCAATGTTGACAATTTTGCTCAGATCCTGATAAGCCGTATAATTGGCAAATGTCAGGTCCTGGCTGCCGCCGATGATGATGGGAACAATGTTGTGTTTAACCAGATGAGCAATCGCTTCTTTTAGAGCAAAATAAGTATCTTGCAGAGTGTGACCTTTAATAATGTTTCCAAGGTCAGCTATTTTGGTCTGATTCCAGTGTGCATAAAGTTGGTAGAGATAATCGCGAACAATATCCGGAGCTTTACGACAGCCTTTGTTTTGCAGTGCGGCCCTGTCTTCGGTCACACCAATAATAGCAAGCGAAACGTCATCGAGGTCAGGGAAATCATCTTTTTCGTGATAAATATCTATCAGATTTCCTAATTTGTTTTTATCAGTTTGCTTAAAATACTGATGTCCTTCAAGGTCAACCGGTTCAAAATAATGACTGATTTCCATTTTTCTTAATATTTACTCCTTAAAAACGATAAGAAGGAAAGAAGGTTACTTTTTCTTTCTGTAAAATCGCTTTTTAGGTTTGTTTTCAGGATCTTGCGCAATCTTGTAACAGTCTTCAAGAGTTAAACTTTTAGGGTCGGTTCCTTTTGGTATTTTATAGTTTTGTTTCTTGATCACCAGATACGGACCATATCGCCCGTTGAGTACTTGAACGTCTTTGTCTTCATCAAATTCCTTTATGATTTTTTGTTTTTCAGCTTCTCGTTTATTGTTTATTATTTCAATGGCTTTTTCCAAATCAATGGTTTGGGGATCGTTTTCTTTACCCAAAGAATAAAATTTGTTTTTATGTTTGATGTACGGGCCAAAACGTCCGATAGCTACCGTGACATCATCATCCTCATATTCACCGAGAAAACGGGGATAGTCGAAAAGTTTCAATGCCTCTTCCAGAGTAATGGTTTCAAGACTCTGGTCTTTTCTTAAACCGGCAAAGCGGGGTTTTGTATCGGAAGAAGTATCTCCGATCTGAACGATGGGTCCGTACCGCCCGATTTTTACGTAAACATTTTCACCTGTTTCAGGATCTTTGCCAATCAATTTTTCACCTGAAAACTTCCCGGATGTATCCTGTGTTGTTTCTATTTGTTTGTGAAACGGACCATAAAAATCTTTGATCATCTGGTTCCATTCCTTTTTGCCAATGGATATTTCGTCGAATTCTTTTTCTACAGTTGCAGTAAAATTATAATCAACAATACTCTGGAAGTATTCGTTCAAAAACCGGTTGACAAGAATTCCAATGTCGGTTGGATAAAGTTTCGGTTTGTCCGATTCAATATTTTCTTTGATCTTTTTTTCATTCAGTTTACCCTCTTTGAGAACAAGAAGATTGACCTCCCGTTTTTCTGACGGACGCCTTTCTTTGACTACATATTCCCTTTTCAGGATTGTAGATATAGTCGGCGCATAAGTTGAAGGTCGTCCGATTCCCAGTTCTTCCATTTTCTTAACCAAGCTGGCTTCAGTATAGCGGGGAGGAAATTTAGTAAAGCGTTGGCGTGCTCTCATTTCGACAAGATCCAGCCGGTCGCCTTTTTTTACAGGAGGCAACATGCCGGGATGGTCACCGTTTTCTTCATCTGAACTCTCGATGTAAACTTTCAGAAAACCGTCAAAAGTGACGACTTCTCCTGTTGATGAAAAATACTTTTCTGCAGCAGAGGAGGAAATGGAAATTGTTGTTTTTTCAATTTTAGCATCGCTCATTTGTGAAGCGATGGTTCTCTTCCAGATCAGGTCGTATAATTTTTTTTCGGCGTCAGAACCGTCAATCGAACGGTTAGTCAGATAAGTTGGCCGGATGGCTTCGTGGGCTTCCTGTGCGCCTTTCGTCTTTGTTTTATACTGACGGCTTTTTACATACTCTTTTCCGAAAAGATTTTCGATTTCCTTTTTGGCCATATTCAGCGCAAGGCCGGATAAATTAACAGAATCAGTACGCATGTACGTGATCTTTCCCGATTCGTATAATTTTTGGGCAACCTGCATGGTACTTGCGACCGAAAACCCAAGTTTTCGGGCAGCTTCCTGCTGTAAAGTAGAGGTCGTGAATGGCGGGGCAGGAGATTTTTTTCCTGATCTTTTTTCAACCGATGCAACGCGAAATTCAGCATTTGTGTGTTTTAACAGAAAATCCCGGGCCTCGTTTTCCTGTTGAAACCGGTCAGCATATTCAGCAACGATAACCTGGCTGTTTTCCTGCCCGGATATTTTTAGCTCGGCAACGATACGGTAAGAAGAAACACTTTTAAAGTTTTTGATTTCTTCCTCTCGCTCAACGACAAGGCGGACAGCCACCGATTGGACCCGGCCTGCCGAAAGGGCCGGTTTTACCTTTTTCCAAAGCAAAGGTGATAGCTCGTAACCAACCAAACGGTCAAGTACCCGGCGGGCAAGTTGTGCAGAAACGAGATTGTGGTCAATTTTTCTGGGATTGGAAACGGCCTCCTGGATGGCATTTTTTGTAATCTCATGAAAAACAATACGTTTGGTTTTGTTTTCATCTAATTTCAATGCATTGACCAAATGCCACGAAATGGCTTCCCCTTCGCGGTCTTCATCAGTTGCCAGCCAGACAGTTTCAGCCTCTTTGGCCAGTTTTTTCAACTCATTGACAACTTTCTTTTTATCGGGGCTAATTTCATATTGAGGTTCAAAATCATGTTCGATATCGACACTGATCTTATTCTTATTGAGATCCATTACGTGACCATAACTGGATTTCACCACGAAATCCTTCCCGAGAAATTTTTCGATAGTTTTGGCTTTAGCCGGTGACTCAACGATAACCAGATTTTTTATCATAATAGTTTGTAATAAGATAAACAGACATTAAATAAAAACTGTGCAAAAGTATAATAATCATGAAATGTAATTATTATTTACTTTTTTGCAGGGGTTTTAAATTATGGTCACACAGTAAATAAATAGGATAAAACCCTCTAAACACAAATACAGTTTTTATTTAATAAGATCAATATCTTCAATTAATTCCATAGTATCCGGGTTGATAACTTTCAGCCGGATTTTATCACCATTAATATAAAATAACATCAGCGCATATTGAGTTGAAAACATTTCTACCGAAGAACTCCAGGGCAATTGTTCCTGACCGTAATAAGGAGCTCCGGCAGAGCCGTTTGTTAGTTGCCAAAGTGACCGTGAGACTTTCAGCTTTTTTCCATGATAATTATCCGGATAAATCACTGTTTTATTCGTTATTTTCATCCGGCTGTAATTATGCTCATCTCCGGCAAGTAAAGCTACAACTTTTTTGCTTTTGTTGATAAGAATATTTAGAAATTCGTCTCTGCGTTGGATTATTCCCTTTTTCACAGGTTCTCCGGCAACAGTTGGCCTGATGTTATTATTCCCATTGTACCACATATCATTACCTGAGTGTCCGCCATTTGGAAAAGCCGGAGTATGAATAGTCACAAATATATGGTCAATATTCAGATCATTATCCAGTTTATCAATTGTTTGTTCAAGCCAGTGAAGTTGGTTGTCCATTATATAACCATGCGGATTTCCACCAATTTCGGGTATCTTGTCCGCATTTACCGAATACCAGTAATTTGAATTCAGGACAACCATGGCTGTATTACCGTAAGTATAATAATAAACGGTTTCTTTATAAGGAGGGAAGTTTGTTTTGTCAGGTTGGGGATCATAGGGTGCACCATCTTCACTGATTGGGCCATTGTCAGGGTTTACAAAATTTTCTGAAAAGATCTTTTCACCGGATTTTTTATTAAAAGGAAATTTATCAATTGAAACCCCGTATTTTGAACTATCATCGAAAACTGACGTCACGACTTCATGATTGCCCATCCCGATATAAAATGGAATATAATGCCAGAAAGGTTCAATATTTCTTTTCCAGTTGGCGTATTCCAGGTTCGTTTCACCAACATTGGAAGAATAACCATTGATCATATCACCGGTAAACTGAAAAAAGGAAGCGTCATTAGCCAGTGCCAGCACCGCCATTTTTTTCATAATGTACCCGTTGGTACCGTATATGTCGCGTTCACCACCACCGGAGCCAGCTCTTGAATCACTGGTGTAAGCAAAGACAAACGGTGCTCTGTCACCCGGTTTGGGAGCGGTTTTAAAGCTGTAAGTTTCCGTATAATCACCAAAGTGAACAACATAAGTGTAAACAGAATCAGGTTTCAGGTGATCGACCTTTATTTCATGTTTTACATCTCCAAGCGGATTTCCCATTCGACTCATAGAACGATATTCATGACCATTTGCCTCAACAAACGGATTGCAGGGCTTGTTGGTCATGAAAGAGATATAAACTTCATTATCAGTAACACGGGTTACAAAAGGCCCTTCAATAATTGATAAACCTATTGTAAAAGGCCCGTTACCTTCAACTCTGATCCTGCCATCGTAAATTATCCTGCCAAATGAATTTACAATCCGGTATCCCAACATAGCTTTTCCTGTTTCTTCCCATCCGGCAATATCATATTTTCCTCCCAGGCCCGAAATATCTATTTCCGTTTTCCCGTCTCTTATTTTAACACTTTTCTTAAAGAAGACCAACTCCGGATAAACCGGTAATTGTTTTGGGAAAAGGCCGTAATAGATTGTACCATAAAAATCTTTGTTTTTAAAATCAAATAGAATCCCTTTTTCTGTTCCTTCGGGTTGTATACGAATGTTAGATAAGGTATAAAAAGTATGTTTTTCAGTAAGTTTAGCATCGTTAAAATATAAATTACCCAAACTGTCAGGAACTATATTAGAATAAACTGCAGGAATCTGATTATAAGCCTGTTGTTTTTTAATGCTTTGAGAAAAGATGCTTATGGCAAAAAAGGCAAATAGTCCTGTCAAGATGTATTTTAACATAATGTGCTTTTTCTTTTGCCAAAGATATAAATTTAAATAGTTTACTGCTTTCTATATTAATTGTTCTTTTAATTAACATTATGAAAAAACAAATAGTGAATATTAAATCTTAATTCAATGTACAAGTAACTTTCTGAACAACTTTAACGTATGAGAGGAGCGTTATACATTATTTTTCTTTGATATTAAAAAAGAGTAGTTAAATTTGCCCTCGATTTAAAAAGATATTCAAATATCTATGGGCTAATTTTTAAGAAAAGGTCTGATGAAAAAAAATTACTATTTATTATTAAAATCCCTATTCGCACTGGTATTAACAGCAACGATTCTTTCTTCTTGTGTACCATTAA
>JAOZOO010000024.1:0-6550 GCA_029933225.1 Bacteroidales bacterium
TAAAAAGAAAAACAAAAAAGACCGGTTCAGTTACGCCCCGACGACCATTTACAGCCATGCCGGGGTGTACTTGTCGTATAAGTTCTAATCCACCTTTTCCAAAGTTTCGAACTTTGGAAAAGGTTAAAATTTGATTTAGTTATCATGTTTAAATCAATCAGAATCACCTGTTTATTCCCCGCTTTGATGGTACTTGCTTCCTGTACCGGAAACGGTCATGCAAGGCAGGAAAAGAGAACTTCTGACGACAATGGAAAATACAAAGCAGGACAAATAACGGATACGGTAAAATGCCGGGCGGACTCGGCTTATTCTTATGCACTTTATCTCCCTGATTCATATCAGCCCGGAACGGAATACCCGGTTTTGTTTTTCTTCGATGCGCACAAAAGGGGGAAGTTGCCGGTAAAGAAATATAAAGCACTGGCGGATAAATACGATTACATCCTGGCAGGTTCATATAACTCGACCAACGGCCAAAGCCAACTGGAAATGGAACGGGCTATTCGGATGATGATGGTTGATGTTTTAAACCGTTTCAGCATTGATCCCGAAAGGATATACACAGGCGGCTTTTCAGGCGGGGCACGGGTGGCGGCTTATGTGGCGTTGTTTAAAAGAAAAGTGGCGGGTACGGTGGGCTGCGCAGCCGGTTTCCCGCAAATGATCAGGCAACCCAACACCGGATTTGCCTACATCGCTCTGGTGGGCGACAAGGATTTTAATTACCTCGAACTGAAAAACCTCGACCGTTCGCTGGAAGGTTCCGGCATCCGGCACTTTCTCCGGGTTTTTGACGGAAAACACGACTGGCCGCCGGAAGAGATAATGGAGGAGGCTTTTTTGTTTTTTCAGTTTGAGGCCATGCGGAAACAACAATTAAAAATCGACAAAAAGTTAATAAAGCGATTTGCCGAACAGAATAACGACTCCGTCAAAAAAGCATCAGACAGCCGCGACTGGCTAGGGCTGGCCTTCTGGCTGAACAGGGCTGTTGTTTATCTTGCCGGAATTGATGATGTGGAAAAAGAAAAAGGTATGCTGGTAAAACTGAAACACAATCCACAGTATCAAAAACACCTTCAGGAAGAGCTTCAATTGGAAAAAGTCGAGCACGAGCAACAGCAATCTCTTGTCAGGGCGATGGAAAACCGGGGGAAAGCATGGTGGGTGAATGAAATAAATAATCTGCTTGCCGCATCAGAAAACGGGAAAAACAAAGATGACCAGCTGATGAACACCCGCCTGCTCAATTATTTGAGTTTGGTATCATACATGTATGCCACACAGGCTCTCCGTAACAATGACACGGTAGAAGCGGATAAGTACCTGACAATCTATGAAATGGTTGATCCTGAAAACCCCGAAGTATATTATCTGAAAGCCGTTCGTTTTGCAAAACTGAAAAAGAATAATGAAGCCCTCGACGAATTACAAAAAGCCGCCGCTCATGGATTTCATGAATACATCCGCATGGCAAATGATAAAAATTTTGCGGGGTTGAAAGAAGATGCCGCTTTTCAGGAGATACTGGGGAAAATCAGGAAAAATTCAAAAGAGGATTCGCATTAATTTATTTAGTCCATCATCTAACAAAATTCAGTGTTCAAAATCCGATTTTCAAGATTCAGGGGGTATCGAGGAAGGGTATAAAGGTATAGGTCAATATGCAACTTTCTGACTGGCGTAATTCCTATGAAATACCAAATTACTAATTTACGTTCAGTTCCGAGGAGTAATCAGGTAGGATTGCGGGTAAGCGCGATGTGGGAATCCTGTTACTATGAAACACGCATTTTTATTTGTAATCGGTATAAATCAGGATTCCCACGGAATAGTTTTCCTCCACCTTATTCCTTCCCGCACCATTTCCCGGAACTAAACGATTGAGTGAGTTTCCGGTTTCAGTTAGTTACCCTATAACTCCGTATCGTCCGCAAACACCTGTCAGGATGCCGTCACACGTGGCTGCGGAAACCTGACAGGAGCAGTCCGCATCCGTCAAAACATCTGCCTTGGCGTAAACAGATCCCGGTATTTGCCCACATGCTCACCGTGCAGTTCCACATGGTCGCCCATCATGGCTACCGTACTGTGCTCGCCGACGATTTGTGAAAAGTAGATTTCATACTCTTTGCCCTTTTCATCTTTGGCAATAACCATAGCCAGGTTGATATGTTTTGAAGAGGCCAGGTTGTTGTGGCAAACCGGGCAGAATAAAGTCAGCAGATCGCCGGTTTTGGCATGGAGGGTCTGCGGAAATTTAACCGTGTAATCCCCGATAGCCGGACTCAGTTCGATCAGTCCTTCCGACCCGTCGGCGGCTTTGGCCGAGATCACAATATTATCTCCAACCATCAACTGACTGCGGCATTTGGGGCATAAATATTCTTTGATCATAATAATCTCCTTTCTTCAATGATTGTTAATAATTTTGGCTCAGTGTAAAAAAGTCAAGATAGTTCTCGGAATGCTTCCCGAAGATTTCCACATGTTCCCCAATCATTTTCAGGGTGCTTTGCTCACCGGCCACTTTTGAAAAATAGATGTCAAAGTCTTTTCCTTCGCTGTCGATCATAACGATCTTTGCCAGGTTTTTGTGTTTGGATGAATCCAGCGAGTGATGACAAACAGGACAATAAAAACTGATCATCTCACCTTTTTCATATTTGAATTCCGGATGGGTGATCACCTCATAATTTCCCAGTTCCGGGTGCAGGAGAATCAGTCCCCTTTGACCCTTATCGTTTTTTGCTGATAAAATGATATTGTCGCCCACCCGGAGATGGGAATAGCATTTCGGGCATCTGTAATCATCATACATAATTGAGTAATTTTTAGAATGTTTCCCAAAAGTACAAACTATTGCGGTGTATGTCAACTTAATTTTTCTTAATCGTTGCGAGATGTAAGGAAATAATATTTCATTCGTCAAAATAATTAATTCTTAATGTATTTGGAAGCAGAAATAAAGGCTTATCTCTATGAAAAAACAAAATCAAAAATCTGTGATCCTTCAATCGGTAATTACTTGTCCGGAGTGTGGCTTTCAGAAAGAGGAAACCATGCCCGAAGATTCGTGTCAGTTTTTTTATGAATGCGAAAATTGTAAAGCTATTCTCCGGCCCAAAGAGGGGGATTGCTGTGTTTACTGCTCTTACGGGTCGGTTCCCTGCCCGTCAATCCAGATAAAAAATCTGAATAATTAATTTTTACTTAAAGCTTCACCTTCACCGTTTTCCCGTTATCGATCTTTTTGTCGAGGATGGTATTGCCTGATTTGACAATCCGGAGATGCAGTTTGTTATCTTCCCTGCTGATCAGGATATCAAAGTTACTGTCAAACGCCCGGATGTTTTTCAGGTTATAAAAGTCCCAGTTGTCCGGGATGTTAGGGGTGAGCTCGAAACTTTTGAAACCGGTAGCAAAAATGCCCAGGACACCTTCTGTAAATATCCGGCAATATAGGGCGCTCTCTGCCGACAGATGGGCCATATTCCCCTCCGGCCAGGCCTCAACCACATAAGGCACATGAAATCCCACCAGGCGGGTCTGTGAGTAGGCATGCAGTTTCTCTTCTGCACGGTTGGCTGCGCCTGCTTTGAATGCTCCACGAAAAGCATAAAGCGTCCCCCTGTCCCAAAACAAATTGGGCTCTTTTGCATCCGGTTTATACTCTACCCTGACACCGTTGTTTGTCCACAATTTGTCGAACAAAGCATCCAATGTTCCCTCTTTGCGCTCGTCAATGCCCATCACCAGCGGCAGGCAGATCCAGTGACGCAGATAAGGATATCCTTCGTAATACTGATAAGTTTCCAGTCCCCCAATGTCGGCATCGAAATAGTTGGCTATGGCCGTTCGCAGGTCTTCTGCCCGTTTCTTATATATTTTAGCTGTATCTTTTTTACCAAGGGCCTCTGCCAGTTTAACCGATTGCACAAGTGCCCCGTAGCATAACGAAGATGTTGCCAGATTGGCCCCGCCCGTTGACACGCGGCCTTCCATCTCGTCCGAATCGGAGTTGATGACGCCTTGCTCGTTTTTTTGCCTTTCACAATAATCCAGCGACCAGGTGATCAGCGGCCACAGCTCTTCAGCTTCCGCTTTGCTACCGCTGTATAGTGCATACTGGCTGGCACCGTAAGCGATCATGGCTGCATCACCGCGGTCGGCGCCGCAACAGGTGAGCGTACCTTCCATCTCAAAAGAAGACCAGAAATGACCATCACCTTCGGGAATATTTCTTAAAAACTGACGGTAAGCATTCATGGCGGCAATGTCACCCGTTTTGTAACCGAGAAACGGGAAAAACGGCCCGCTGTATTCTGCCTGGTCGTTGGCCCACACACCGCAATAATACCTTCCACCGCCGGGAGAATGTACCAGTCCCATTTTGGTTTTGTAAATGCTTTCGGCAGCCCGTATCTTGGAGAAGTAAAACAGGGTGTTCAACACCGGGTCAGGCGTTTCCAGTACAAGATTACGGCGAATGGTATCCAGGAAAGCATTTCTTTCAGCCAACACTTCTTGATATGTGTCACCGGCCGGTTTTTCATCATTTAACTGTGCTGTAAAGTAAACGGCAAATTCAAAACTCTCCCTTGGCCGTATCATAATTTTCCCTGTAGTATCTGTATATACCCGCTTTATGAAATGACCATTTTGGCCAAGCTGTGTTTTCAGGAATTCCGTTTTCCCGATGTTCAGCTCCTTGGCTTTATGTGATACATTGGTGATTTTCCAGATTTCGGTAAACAGCCGGTCATTCATGGAAGGCAGCAAGGTGCGGACTACCCGTAATCCCTGGCTGGGCCCGTGGAAAAAACGGAGCATGCCACTGATCTGCACGGAATCCACTGGTCCGGGCTCAAAGGTTCGTTCTTCCGTTACGATCACGGGCAGAAACTGATCGGTATAATCTTCGCGAAGATATGCCCTGTACTTGCGCCAGATACTTTCCGAGGATTCGATAAAAAAACGAAGCTGGGGAAATATAACATCACGGCTGACAGTCAGTTTTCTGTTTACGTCAACTTCATAGGAGATAATGGCGGCCACACGTTTGCCACTCATTTCGATATTGTCGGAGTGGGGCAGATAGGATGCCGCGGTCAGATCCCAGGTGATGGTATGATCGCCGGCAATTTTCCAGTAAATACGATTCTGCTCCTGCTTCGATACCTTTTGGGCAACCATGCCTGCCCAAAGGAATAAAAATAAAAGTGTAAATCTGGCTTTCATAGTCGTCGGTTTTATTTTACAAAATAAATGTATAAAATAATATTATTCATTCAACAGACAAGATTAATCGTATCAGTTTCTTATATTTGTTTGTTCAAAAACCAACTGCCATGAAAGACTTTTTTCAAAAACAATTTTATGGGAATACTGTACTCGAATGGATTATTGCACTTTCGATTATTATCGCAGCAATAATACTGGCCAAGTTTATTTATTTGGTTTTGGGGAAATTTGTCAAGCAATTTACCAAACGTACCAAAACCCGGTTGGATGATATTTTTATTGATAAGTTTGAAGAGCCGGCAGTTTTCGGTATCATTATTTTAGGAATCTGGTATGGACTGGGCACGCTGTCCATGAGTGACTATGTTTCGGATATTCTGAGCAAGGCCTATTATTTCCTGGTTACTTTTAACATTGCATGGTTCATCACGCGGTTGTCGGATGCGCTAATAGAGGAGTACCTGTCACCGTTGGCGGGTAAAACGAAAACCCATTTGGATGACCAGTTGGTACCCGTTGTCCGGAAGGCCATTAAGCTGGCAATATGGACGCTGGCCATTGTGGTTGGGCTGAATAATGCCGGTTATAACATTGGAGCTATCATTGCCGGACTGGGGCTGGGAGGTCTGGCTTTTGCACTTGCTGCACAAGATTCCATTTCACATTTATTCGGAGGTGTTGTGCTTTTCGCAGACAAACCCTTCAAGATCAATGACTGGATAATAACCAATGACTACGAGGGTTTTGTAAAGGAAATCGGGGTCAGAAGTACCCGCATCAGAACACTTGACGGACGATTGGTCACCATTCCAAACGCCGACATTGCCAACAGCACCATCGTGAATGTCAGTTCCGAAAACGGCAGAAAAGTAAAAACAGATATTGGACTTATCTACGGCACAACCACCGGGCAAATGAAAAAAGCCATGGATATCCTGAAAAAGATAACAGAAGAAAATCCGGATATTGATGAAAAAAGAACCATTTCGGATTTTAACTCTTTTGGTGATTATTCGCTGAACATCAGGTTTATCTACTATATCAAAAAGAAAACGGAAAGGGAGATCTACCACGTCAAGAACGAAGTAAACCTGGCTGTGCTTGAGCAGTTCAATGAGAACGGGCTGGAATTTGCTTTCCCCACGCAGACGATTTATACGATAAATCAATAAAACATCCCGGAACCCCTGATCCGGGTCAGTCTTGCTCCCGGGTCGAGATGTAAAATCGTTGGAGGACACCAACGATAGGAAAATTCAAAGGCAAATTATTTCATGGTGAGTATTTTCACAATCACTTCCAC
>JAOZOO010000024.1:6650-8876 GCA_029933225.1 Bacteroidales bacterium
CAGGTTGATGTACTCGTCGCCGTATTTTGTTTTCAGGAAGCCGGCGGCCTGTTCCATGAGATTTTTCCGGTGACTGAAACGCTCCATATTGTGGTCACGAATAAGGTAACGCAGTTTTGAGTTTTCCACCGTTCCCGACATGTCGATCAAATGGAAAAAGCCTTCGTAACCAGTGGTATGTTCCGGGCGTTCTGCCGCAGGCAACAGCCCGTTGAACTCCATCGC
This sequence comes from Bacteroidales bacterium, assembly GCA_029933225.1. Taxonomy (GTDB): domain Bacteria; phylum Bacteroidota; class Bacteroidia; order Bacteroidales; family F082; genus JAADID01. The sequence goes on from JAOZOO010000024.1 coordinate 6,876, forward strand.
CAGCAACATGGAGTTGACCATCTGGTCTTTGGCTGTACCGGGATGGACGTTTCTTCCTTTGAAATGTATAGTAGCCAGTGCTGCATTAAAGTTTTCAAACTCCAGTTCTCCGATTTCGCCACCATCCACGGTATAAGCAAAATCAGCATTGAATTTTTTCACATCAAAATGATCGGCGCCTCGTCCGATCTCTTCATCGGGTGTAAAGGCCACACGAACGGTTCCATGCTTTATTTCCGGGTGCTCTTTCAGCCACTCCAGCGCCGTTATGATCTCGGCAATTCCGGCTTTATCGTCGGCTCCCAGCAGGGTGGTTCCGTCGGTGGTGATGATGTCCTGACCTTTGTAGTTCGGCAGTTCCGGGAAATCGACAGGGGAAAGGACAATGTTTTTTTCCTTGTTCAGAATAATATCTCCACCGTCGTAGTTTTGGTGAATTAATGGATTGACCTTTTCGGCAGTGAAGTCGGGGCTGGTATCCATGTGAGCGATCAGCCCGATGACAGGAAATTTATTTTCGCCGGTATTCGCCTCCAGCGTAGCCATCACGTAACCGTTTTCGTCAAGAGAAATATCGTTCAGTTCCAGATCTTCAAGTTCACTGACAAGCAGTTTGGCCAGGGTGAGTTGTTTTTGTGTGCTCGGTGTGCTTTCTGAATATTCGTCTGACTGGGTGTCAATTTTTGCATATTTCAAGAAGCGTTCGACAACTTTTTCCATGATGGTCTTATTTGGTGCATTGATTGGCAAAGCTATGGAAATATGATGAGAATACTGGTTGGAAAGAGTGGGTAATTTGTTCACGCGGCGGCGCAACGTTTTATTTACAAGAGAAATTAATAGACAAATTATTTACCAGTTAAAAAATCATTAAAATTTTCTTTGTCAATTAGTTGAAAATCGGGATGATATTCCTGGTTAAAAGCAGGCGGTATTTTGACTTTTTTTGATGGTTTCCATTTGAATTCATAGGCATAAATTTTTCCACCTCTTTCTTCAACGAAATCTATTTCCTGTTTGAGTTTTGTACGCCAGAAATATATGTTTGCCGAAATCATTTTGTAATGCAGGTATTTGATTCTTTCGCTTACAAGAAAATTTTCCCATAAAGCACCCGTATCCTGCCTCAAAGACAAGGGGTTAAAATTTGAAATAATGGCGTTCCTTATTCCGTTATCGTAAAAATATATTTTTCTTGACGATTTTATTTCATTTCGCAAATTCCGGCTGAACGGTTGAAGGCGGAAAACGATAAATGCTTTTTCAAGTAGTTGAATATACTTGCTGATGGTAGCTTTGTCCGCCTGCAATAAGTTTGATAACTCATTATAGGAAACTTGTGAGCCAATTTGCAGTGCCAATGCCTGTAAAAGCTTCTCAAGTAGTTCGGGTCGTCGTAATCCTTTATAGGCAAGCAAATCTTTGTACAAATAGCTGCTTGCAACCTGTTTTAATATTTCTTCCTCATCGCCGGGATTCATAATGACCTCAGGATACATACCAAATATCAATCGTTGCTCCAACTGCTGTTGAGACTGTAAATATCCGAAATGGTTTTGTAGTTCATTCCAGCTGACGGGAAACAGGGTATATTCCCATTTCCGGCCCGTTAGTGGCTCATTGATTTCATTCGCAAGGTCAAATGACGATGACCCGCTGACAAACAGTTGTACGGTTTTTATTCTGTCGGTAATGATTTTCAGTGTTAAACCAATGTTTTTAACTCTTTGCGCTTCATCTATAAATACAATTTTGTTTGAGCCGACTATTTGCTTCAGTTTTTCAGTTGTGGAATCTTGTAGCTGTTCACGAACAAGCGGGTCATCGCAATCCAAAAGCAAATACTTACCTTTTTGGGAAAGGATGCGCTCAATTAACGTGGTCTTTCCCGATTGTCGCGGACCGAGAATAATGATAGCTTTTTTATTTCCAAAACGCTTTCTGATGACCGCTTCTAATTGACGTTTTATCATTGTAAATTGGTTTATAATCCCCAAAAGT
>JAOZOO010000024.1:8976-10637 GCA_029933225.1 Bacteroidales bacterium
AATCCCCAAAAGTTATATTTTTTGGCGATTACGATCCCCAAAAGTTGATTTTTTCTCCCGAAGTTTCGCTGTCTTCTATTTTATTAGCCGGTAATCTCTGATTAATATATCTGCTGACAGGTTTAGTCTCCTTGCAAGTTTTCGAATCATGTCAACGGTCAGTTTGCGTTTCCGGTTCAGAATTTCCGAAACCCGGCTTTTGCCGCCTATCTCCGGGACCAGGTCAACCTGTTTCAATTGCATCTCTTCCATCCTGATTTTGATGGCTTCAATTGGGTCGGGCGCATCAATCGGAAAATGTATCTTTTCGTATTCATCAATCAATACGGCAAGAATATCCGCTTCATCACTTTCAGGTGTGCCTGCAGGGGCGTCAAATACTTGCTCTAACCGTTTTAATGCTTCCCGGTAATCTGTATCGGTTTAATATTCATCTCTTTTATTTTTAAATTGTGTGCAAAATAATAATCAATTCGCAAATTGGGAACTTTTTTCAAACTTTGTGAATATTGATGTGCTAAAATTTTCTTTCATATCTTTGACAACAAATGACCGTTAACCCGTCCACCGACTTTTACCGGAATCCGGAGATGCAATTCAGGGGGGAAATCCCTTCCGGCAGGATTGGCTGGAGAAGCCCTTCGAACATTGCCCTCGTGAAATACTGGGGCAAAAAGCCGGTGCAGTTGCCTCAAAATCCTTCCATGAGCATTACACTGAAGAATGCCTATACGGAAACGGTGGCGGAATACATGCCGGCGGATGAGAGAGGAATGGATGTGGTTTTTTACTTCCACGGCGAACGGAACGAACAATTTGAAAAGAAAACAAAAAACTTTTTCGAAAGCATGCAGGCCACATTTCCGTTTATCGGACAGTTGCGGTTTGTCATTCGTTCAAAGAACACCTTCCCCCATTCAGCCGGTATTGCCTCGTCGGCATCGGGGATGAGCGCCCTTGCGCTTATTCTGTGTGACCTGGAGAGAAAATATTTCGACACTTTCCCGAACGAGGAGGAGTTTTTCAGAAAAGCCTCTTACATCGCCCGTCTGGGTTCCGGTAGCGCCAGCCGCTCGGTTTACGGCGGGGTTTCCGTCTGGGGGGAGACAGAGGGGTTGCCGGGTACATCCGACCTGTATGCTTTTCCGGTGAGGGAAGACATTCATCCCGATTTTCTCAATTATCGGGATACCATCCTGCTTGTGGACAAAGGACAGAAAAAAGTCTCCAGCCGGGCGGGACATGAGCTGATGAACGGACATCCCTTTGCCCGGCAGCGATTTGACCAGGCCAGGAAAAACCTGGAAATACTATTGAATGCATTAAAACAGGGTGATTTGGAAACATTTATCCGCATCATCGAACTGGAAGCGTTAACCCTGCATGCCATGATGATGACCTCCGACCCGTATTATCTACTGATGAAACCGGGAACGCTGAATATCATTGAACGGATTTTCGATTTCAGGGAAAATGAAAATATTCCGGTCAGTTTTACACTGGATGCCGGGCCCAATGTTCATTTGCTTTATCCTGTGACTTACCGTGATAAGGTGATGCCTTTCATTGAAAATGAATTGAGAACTTTTCTTACGGATGCCGGGTATATTGATGATGAGGTGGGAAGGGGGCCGGAGAAAATTATTTAAAAAGATAAAAGT
>JAOZOO010000024.1:10737-19797 GCA_029933225.1 Bacteroidales bacterium
AAAAGATAAAAGTTGAGGAGGAATTGATAAACGTTTGGGGATGAATAAAAGGGAGAAAAAATTTTACGGGAAAATCCTGATGTTTGGCGAATATGTGCTTATGTTCGATTCGATGGCGTTGAGCATACCTTACAAACAAAAATACGGATGTCTGACTTTTTCTCCCGGAGGCCGGGGTCATCAAATATTTAACTTTACCGAACATTTGAAGCCGTATCTCAACCATCTGAAGGAATTGCAGGCAAAACAGGAACTTCTCTCCATCTTACGTCTTGATGAAATGCAGCGGGATATCAAAGGGGGACTTGTATTCGACAGCACCCTGCCCATCGGCTACGGGCTGGGCAGTTCGGGTGCATTGGTGGCGGCCCTTTATGACCGTTATGCCGAAGATGCCATTGTACCGGCAATGGATTTAACAGTGAAAGAGCTGCTTATCCTGAAAAAACAGTTTTCCCAACTGGAATCCTTTTTTCACGGAACCAGTTCCGGTCTTGACCCTTTGGTCAGCTATTTGCACGAAGCCATTCTGATTGAGGGGAAAGACAAACTGAAGACTGTCAGCCTGCCGGAAGAAAAAGAGGGGAGGGAATCCGCCATTTTTCTCCTTGATACAGGTGTGATGGGGGAAACCCAACCGCTTGTCAATTGGTTTATGGAGCAATGTGAAGAGAATCATTTTTGCAACCGGGTGAAAAATGAATTCATCCCGTTAACCAATGACAGTATCCGCTCGTTTCTTGCGGGAAAGACCGACAATCTTTTAAAACAAGTCAAACAGCTTTCCCGTTTTACGCTGTCACACTTTCATCCGATGGTACCGGAGCATCTGAATGCAGTCTGGGAAAAAGGCCTTGCCTCGGATGCTTATTACCTGAAACTCTGTGGCTCCGGCGGCGGCGGGATGATGCTGGGGTTTACAAAGGATATGGAAAAAGCAAGGGAAATGCTGGGTGAATTTCCAATTGATGTGATACGTTTTTTGTAACACCGGCAGTTGCCTGAAAGATTTGTTGCACGCAGCGGCGCTACGACCGCAAAGTTTTTATTTCAACGCTGTGCTCGCCGTGTCGCAGCGTGATTCATTTCAGGTACCTCTTTATCTCCCCGCAAACAAATTGTCATCATTCACATAAACAATTTTCACCTTTTTGTCTTTCGCCAACCGGCAGTTATTCCGAACAGTTTGTATCAGCCGTTTGCTTTGTCTTTTCATGAAACGGTTCCAGAAAACCACAACAGTATAGTCGTAATCCGTCGGTATCGGTTTTGCAGAAGATGATAATGTTATGAGATAATCCGATAATTTCCCGTACGGCAGAATGTTGTCCAATGGTGCCTGGGTTTTTGGCGGGAACGTGTCAAAATATCCTTCCCTGTTCCATTTCAGGTTTGGGAAACCTCCGGCGTAACAGTTGATATGAAATGAGATCAAATCTCCCGACAGGTTATAATACAAAACCTGCAACGGCTGAAAATGGTTTTTCTGTTCAGATTTGAATTTTGTAGTATCGAGGGAAAGGATAAAAGTCAGATATGAAGTATCAATCTGGTAAATATCTTTTACCGGCAATTTCAATTTTTCCGCGTATTCCCGGATTTGTTCATCATCAATGGGTTGCGGTTTCTTTATGCCGTAAAAACCATTGAGTAATGGGGCGCAACCTGATGCCACTGCGAGAACAAAAAATAAACTGATGATTTGAGCAACCTTTGACCTTTCCATTCGTCATTCGTTTTCGTCCATCGTCATTCGTTTTCGTCCATCGTCATTCGTTTTTTTCCGGAAATTTGCTCATGGCCCGTTCGGTCATGGCGGTGATGGATAACGAGGGATTGACACCAGGATTTGCCGACACGGCAGAACCATCGCAGACATACATATTTTCATAACCAAAAACTTTATGGTTGACGTCAATCACCCCTTTTTCAGCGTTTTCTCCGATAACGGCGCCACCGAGGATATGTGCCGTGGAAGGCGCTCCGGTGAGCACGTCGGCATTGAGCATGAACGAACTGCCGTCAATCACCTTTTCCGTTTCCTCGGCCAGCCGTTTGGCCATGGGCATGAACGGTGTAGGTTTGGGGCCGGTGGACATGGATGTTGTCAAACGGAACCACCCCCGCTTGAACCGGATGGTGCTGTCAAGGTGCTGCATGAACAGCAGGATGACAGAGCGTTGTGAAAAGTCTTTTGAAAAATAAACACGGAACCAGTTGCCGGGATGCGTAAATAATTGTTTTATGAGTTTACCCAGCCTGTTGAAAAAGGTGTCGCCAAAAACCATGGGCATCCCGAAAATTTTCCAGAAACCCGATCCTTCGCCGTAGCGGACAGGCTCGATGTGGCCGTTTTCATCCGGCGGGAAGATGGAACCGATGGCAATACCTTTGGAGAAATTGTAATCTTTTTTGGAAGTCAGCACCATCGAAAGGTTTTCGTTGTTTGTTCGTACGTGAGCACCAACCTGTGACGACAATTGCGGCAACCGTTTTTTGGCTTTCATGTCGAGTAACAACCTGACAGTTCCCAGCACGCCCCCGGAAAAGATCACACCTTTGGCTTTTACAGCCTGATGTTTTTTGAAAAGTTTTGTGGAACTTTTGAAAGAGACAAGATAGCCGTCTGATCCGTCCGGGGCACCGGTGGGTTTCACTTCGGTGACTTTCATTTCGGCCAGGATTTCTGCTCCCCGCTTTTGTGCCAGGTACAGATAATTTTTATCGAGGGAGTTTTTGGCATTGTGGGGGCATCCGGTCATGCATTGTCCGCAGAAAACACAGCCTTTACGGGGTGGACCTTCGCCGCCAAAAAACGGGTCGGGAACTTCTTCTTCATCCACGCCATCGTTCTTTCCAAAAAAGACGCCCACATTCGGCGCTTCAAATTCCTTTTCTTTGCCGAGGTTTTTAGCCACTTCTTTCAGCACCAGGTCGGCATCAAAGAATTTGGGATTCGGTGTGACGCCCAGCATCCGTTCGGCTTCGGCATAATGGAGTTGTAACTCTTTTTCCCAGTCGGCAAGCCCTTTCCAGTTGCCACTGGTGAAGAATGAAGTTTTGGGTCGAGGCAGAGTGTTGGCATACACCAGCGAGCCGCCGCCTACGCCGGTTCCGCTCAAGACACCCACGTGCCTGAAAAAAGTAAGTTTGAAAATGCCGTAAAAGCCCAGCGAAGGCAGCCACATCCAGCGTTTCAGGTTCCAGTTGGTTTTTGGGAAATCGTCCGGAGAAAACCATTTTCCTTTTTCGATGACCAGCACTTTGTATCCTTTTTCCGTCAAACGCAATGCTGACACAGAGCCGCCGAAGCCGGAGCCGATGATCACGTAATCGTATGTTTCCGAATTTTTGTCTTTCAAAGCTTTTGTTATTTTATGTTTCACGCGGCGACGCAACGACGCAACGTAATCTGTAGCTCATCATTCAGCCAACGTTGCAGCATGACGTGAACTGTAAATCCAATTTGTCACCCCTGCAATGCTGAAATTAGAATGCCCGGCAACCGGGAGATTTTCCCGTCGGCTTCAAACCGGGTGATCTTTTTCAAAGTAACATCAGCCCTTTTGTTGGTGACGAACCACGGTGGTCTGGGCGGCGCCAGATTGAAAGCCCTGGGCAGTGTACGGAACGGTCCATACAATACCGATTTTTCCGTCTTTTCCAGCATCAGACTGTTGTGCACCACGCCGATGCCGCTTTGAATGTCATCATAAGTATGTCCCGGATAGGCACCCCACGGACATTGCGGAAGCATGAAAGTGACCGCATTCCAGACATTGATGCCAATAGCACCATATTTTAAATCTGCAATGCAATCTTCAAAATCAGCACCTATTTCTTTTATGGTTTTCGGATGAATAAGAATGGTTGCCCCCAGCGTCCCGTACAGATCGTTATTACAAAAGGTTATGGCGTTACGAAGATAATCAATCGGTGTATCACCCCCGATGTATGTCTGCGCAAGCATGGGCCCGAACAACTCATGAGTAAAAACATATTCGTTGTCTTTTCCCGGTTTCAGGCCACTGACCATTATCCTGGGAACCTGATCTCCGATTTTTTCCACATGTGGATATGCCTTCATAAATTCCTGTTCCCGTTGGTCAGTACCCGGGTAGTAGGACTCTCGTGGCGGAAGCGTTTTCAGCAACTTACGGGTTTCATCCAGCAATGCTTTCGACTTATCCCATTTTTCAGGCAAAACCAAAACCTGGGCAGCCACACAGTTGTATCCGCTGTTGTGCAGTTTGGCGGTCACGATATTTTCGGCCTGATAACGGATATCGGCTTTGTTCCACGGACCGGGCACGACGATCAGCGGCCCCACATTGCCGAGCTCTCCGGTAATAGTTTTTCCAGGGTCCAGCAGCGGACGGTTTTCTTTCCTTCTTTTTTCTCCTTCGGGGCCGGTGCCGAAAACAATAGCATTGAACGTAGTTACGCTACCTGTGATATGGATTGTTTCAATACCGGGATGCCGGGTGAGGTATTCACCCGTTTCGGCGCCCCCTTCAACAATCCGCAAAAAATCCTCTTCGATCAGTGTTTTGGCAATTTTTATAAAGGGGGAAATCAGATAGCTGTTCACCGGATTCAGTTTCATCATCACCACCTCGCCTTCAACGAACAGTTTATAAAGCACATCCAATGGAGAGATGGAGTTGACATTGCCGGCACTGAGCACAAGACTTACTTTTCCTTTTGGTTTTTTCTGACGGTAAAACGAAGCGATAAGGCTGGAAATATTATGCTTCGAAATACCTTCCTGCATCCAGATTTCCGCTTTGATTCCGTTGAAAAGCAAAGAGTCATACACATCAGCCGGAAAAACTGTCAGCTTTAGTTGCCCGTTTCTTCTTTGGGATATCTTTTTGATGAGTTTTTCGGGATTTCCCTTTTGAACATGTTCAAGGGTTTTGATATAGGCATTGATGGCTTTCAAAACTGCCCAGGGTCCGGTGCTCCATTCTTCCCCCGCCAACGCGGGATAATTTTCGATTTTTTTGTTTTTTACCGAAAGCTCCACCCATTCTGCAGCATGGCGGCCAAGGTTTCTTTTCAGTTCTTTCAAAAGGGATATTTTCCGGTCAATGGGAATAGTAACCCACTTGTCTTTGGCGGCCTGCAAACATTTTATATCTTGGTCAAGTTTTTCTCCGGATTCCATCAGGTGGTCAATTCTTAAATTATTTTTCCCCGTTTTTAGATTTTCCACCTTTCAGGTTTTCCACGGTGAAAAGATCGTCTTTTAAACCTGTATTTATTTTTATATTCGTCATAATGGTCACGGTTCTGTGCTGTTTTGCCTCGTTGGTCATGGTTACCTGATCAGCAACCCAGTGCCCCCCGATTTTTTGATAGTGATAATCCGCTTCCTTGATTTTTTTACCTTTCTGGTTGTAATATTCAAGTCTTTTCAGGTAATAATGCGTTTTGTCAATAGTGGCCACCAGCTTGCCATAAAGCCACTTTTCCGATTTCGGGATCAGGGCCAGAATGTAGGCCGTGTCGTTTGTGCCTGTCAGTTGAGGCGTGTAGAGTTCTGAATAAGGTTTGGTGGGTGTATCCCTCAAGGAAAAATCGGATTTATTGAAAGCGCCACCGTCCGAATTGCTCGATATTTTTTTAACCGATTTAAATAACGGCAGGTAAAGATAGGTCTGATCGCCGGGCAGTGTAAGGGTTGCAATACCCGAGTCCGATTTGGGATAAATGTAACGAAACAATTTTTTGTCATGACCTTTTTGCATGATCACCGCTTTTTTTACATTTTCTTTTCCGTTTTTCAAATTGATCAGTACCATTTTCACATCAGCCGTTTTGTCTTTGACGGAAAAAATGACATCATCCATTTTGGAAAGGATTGTTCTGGCATCGGCCTGTGCAGTCATTTTTGTGGCCGTGAGAAATAATATACCGGTAATGATCAGTATTACTCTGTTTTTCATTTTTTCTTGTTCTGTTTTTCTGTTGATTTAACAACGGTATTATTCGTATTGTATCTTTTTGTTCCGATCAAAATGATTGACGGCAACAACGTCAAAGCCCCCATACTTGACCCGAGCATGCTTAACGCAATAAGTATTCCAAAGTAAATCATGGGTACCAGTTCCGAGAAGACAAGCACCAGAAAACCGGCCGATACAGAAATAAAATTGATCATGATGGCTTTTCCACTAACCAGAATGGTTTCCTCAATGGCTTTTTTAACGGATTTAAAATGTTTAACAGAATGATTGAAATGAGAAATGAAATGGATGGAGTAATCGATACCGATACCCATGGCGATGCTGGCCACAAGAACCGTCACAACATTCAGCGGGATGCCTGTTAACCCCATGATGCCGTACAGGATGGCAATGGTTGCCAGGATAGGCAAACTGGCGTACAATCCCTTAATGAAAGATCTGAACAGAAGACTGACAATGGTAATGACCAGCACAATGGCAATGATTAGGCTGAACAGTTGACTATGTACAAGGCTTTTGTCGAGCTGACTGTTTACAAATGGCATACCAGTGATCTCAATGGAATAATTGTCGGAAGGATATTTCTGAAAATATTTTTGTATATAGTTGTTGAACAGCTTAATGTCATTGTGTCCGTGGTCGTTGAATTTGGCAATGATTACTCCCTGATCCAGGTCTTCGGTGACCAGTTGGCTCAGGTTTTCCTGCTGGCCGATCAAAAACCATAGTTGTTGTATCTGGCCTTCATCGTCGGGGATTTTGTTTCCGGCACCCATGGCATCATTGAGTTTGGCCACTACATCGGCAATAGATTGTGTATTGGTGATGTAAGGACTTTCCTTCATGTATTTTTCAAGATCATACATTCGTTTTAACACTTCGGGGCTTTGCATATCGCCTTTGAAAACCACAAAGACGGGCTTGGAACCGCCGAATTTTTCGGACATGATCTTACTGGCAATGCTGGCCGGATAGTTGGGTTTGAAATACTCGCTCACATCCACACTGCGTTGTATCATCATAATACCGACAATACTCACCGCGAAAAGCACAACCCATACAATCAGTACCGTGTAACGTTTTTTAATCACCATCCTGCTGAGCGGATGCAGGATGTATTTGGTCATGAACGGGTTTTCGTGTTTTGAAACAGCACCGCCGCCTGTTTTTCTTTTTGCCGGGAAAATGGCAATCATGGCCGGGACAAACAGTAAGGCAAAAACGGCAGAGAAAAAAGTACCGAGGGCAACGAGGAATCCGAAATCACGGATCATCGAGAGATAAGCGCCGAAAATGAAGGATAAAAAACCGACCATTGTGGTGAGCGCCGTTAAAGTCACCGGCACGATCATAAAAGAAAGAGACCGGGCAATGGCAAGTTTGGTGTTCTTTTCCTTGCACTGGTTGATCCTGTTCAGCACATGTATGGCATAAGCGCTTCCCACCGCCAGGATGATAATGGGGACATTATTTGAAACCATGGAAAGTTTAAAACCCAGCATCACAAAAATGCCCATTGCCCAGAGAATAGCCAGGGCAGCCGTCAGGATGGGCAGGACAACCCCCCGGATGGAACGGAAACTTAAAAAGAGAATAAGTGAAATAAGGATAAAAGAAATCGGTATCAGTTTGATCAGATCGTCCGAGATGACATCGGCAACATATAATGTCATGAACGATGAACCGCCGAAATAATATTTTTCCGTGAGGTTCATCTTTTTAACCATATCCATTATTTTTTGCGATACCGCATGAATGTCATCATCTTTCTGGAATGTAAAAAGTATGATGGTAGCTGTGCCGTCTTTTGCGATGATGTTCCCTGCGACCATCTTATTCGCTGTCACCACTTTCAGCAAACTATCGGCCTGTTGGTCGTCTTGAGGCCGGTTTTTGTCATTGATCAGTTTCCCGACCTCGAAATTATCACCTTCCACCTCAATGTTCATAATGTTGGTCAGGCTGGTGACCGACAAAACCCCCTTCATTTCCGAAAGCGAGTCGGTAATCCGCTGAATATCATTTAACATATTTGGCTTAAGCACATTGTCGCTTTCAAGAATAATCATACCGATTTCGTTTCCGCCAAAGCGATCGCCTACTTCTTTGAAAAGCCGGACCACAGAATCGTCTTTGGGCAACGAGTCCACAATGTTTGAGTCAACCTGTAAATATTTAAGCTGATAGCCGAAGAACAGGGAAAAAAGCACAACAAGAACAAAAATTGTCCATCGGTATTTGATTGCAATATTTGCCAGTTTTTCCATTGAATAAACGTACTTTTTAGTATTGAAAGGTTACCTTGATCTTATTTTTTATTTGGGCGACGCAAATTTATCAAAGATTGAATAGCTTTTTATTTCGTCTTTTTTATTTTTCGTTTAATAATTTGATAAGCAAATCATTCATCCTGTTGCAAAAATTCCTGTACCGGAATTTTTCACCCATCAGTATCATTTCGATGTTCAGCGTAATGGGAATTCCCATGTACAGAGAAGCAACATCATCCGGAGAAACGGATTTATCCCACACTCCCGACGCTATTCCGTCGGAAACGATCATTGCTGCAAATTCTTTCTGACTGTTAAAAATATAATTCAGCTTTTCCAGCATCTTTTTATCGTTGTCATACGATGCTTCCGAAAATAAAAGGATGGTGATCCCTTTGTTTTCAACCAGATAAGTAACGGTTGTGCACAACAGGTCGAACAAACGTTCGGGAGGGGATTTTTCCGAAAAAGCGATCTTCCTCAATTTTTCAACAAATCCGGTGCTGACGTCATCAATAATTCCCATCATGATGTCATTTTTTGACTGAAAATGCCGGAAGATGGTGCCTTCGCTGATGCCTACTTTCTTCGCCAGGTTTTTTGTCGAAACATTTTTAAGCCCTTCCCGGTGAATGATATCCAGAACGGCTTTTTTGATCTCTTCCTGCCGGATATCTGTTGATTTTCTTAACATGTGTAAGTATTTACTTGCAAAGATAAGTTTTGGTTTGAACTGACAAAAATTTTAACAATTATTTAGAGAAAAAACCCCGCTCCTGCCACCGGCAGGATTGGGGTTTGAAGAAGGTGAGTAAAAT
>JAOZOO010000024.1:19897-21523 GCA_029933225.1 Bacteroidales bacterium
GTGAGTAAAATTACGAGGGTTTTGGCATTAGCTTATCAATACTAATTTTTTATCGTTTGATAATTTTTTTGGTTACGGTTTGTTTTCCGCTTTGCGCGGTCAGCAGATAAATCCCCCGAGACAATGCTGAAATGTCAACGGTAGTGCGCGTCTCCGGATTTTGTTTTTTCATAACAGTTTGGCCTGTGATGTCCGTTATCCGTAAATATTCCATTTTGTTTCCATTGAGTTCAACCGTAATTTGATTGCCGGCAGGATTGGGAAAAACGGTCAGGTCGGTGCTTTCCTGAACTTTTTCACTCATTCCGACATACTGGTCCGTGTAATACCATGCCGCACCGGTAAAACCTTCTATTCCGTCGCCACCGTAAGCGCCGACAAAGATTTCCCCGTCGCGTATGGTAGCGGAAGATCCGAAGAAGGTATGGTAATCGGCATCGGAAGGAATGATCTTTTCCACCAGCTCCCAGTTGTCGTCGGCATCTGCATGGAAAATGTAAGCGGAACCTTTTCGCTCCGTGCTGTCGGTTTCATCATAGTCATATAAAGCACCCACAACCAGGTAATCACCCGAAACGGCAACGGATGAGCCAAAGCGATCACCCGCCTTCACACTATCAGGAATGAGCTGTTCATTCAGCACCCACATGTTGGCCAATTTATGGAAAACATAAGCCGAGCCGGCATCATCACCGTGTTCGTCCGACCGCCAGCTTCCGGCAACGATGTAATCATCCGATATGTCCAGTGAATAACCGAATTCGTCATAAGATGAACCATAGGTCAGGTTTGTTACGTATTCCAGTGTGTCATTGGTGAACTTGTAAATATTCAGCGATTTTAAATCCGCAATAACCGCCATATTATCGTTAATGGCCACCGATTTACCGAACCAGCTCTCTGTACGATGAGGGATTATTTGTACTTCTTCCCATTCTGAACCATTGTAGTGAAACAGGTAAGCTTTACTGTTTGTCATTCCCGCTCTGTCATTGCCTATTAAAGCATAATCACCACAGATGGCCACGTCACTGGCAAAGCCATCGCTTGTTTCATGGTCGGAGGCAAGAATTTGTTGTTCATTCCAGGTGCCGTCTCCGGGGGTGTAAATGTATGCGGCTCCACAAGTATGTCCGTCAATTCTGGTGTTTTTAGCGCCTACCAGGATATTTTCTCCGTCGGTGCTTACCGATTCTCCGAACTCATTGTTACCGTCGGTATCTGATGCTCTGATCTTGGATATTTGTATCCACGTACCATTGTTTTTAATAAAAACATAAACGGAACCGCCGCCGTATTCGTCCGGTTGCCCGACAACGAGATAGTCGCTGCCCAGATCAATTGACCATCCGAAATGATTTCCCGAAGAACCGTCGGCGGCATAGATTTTCTGAAGCTCTTCAAATGATTGTGCCTGTGCGAAAAAGGCCACCATCATTATGCCGATTAAGAAAGTAAACTTTTTCATTTTCTTCGTTTTTAGGGTTAATTAAAATTTGATAACTGTCATTGTTTATTGTTTTTCAATTGTTGAATTTCTTTCTTCAGGGCTTCCAGCTCTTTTAACTGTGACTTCAATTCCTCGATTTCCTGTTGCTGTTCCTGAATGGCTTTGGTGAGTATGGG
>JAOZOO010000024.1:21623-23540 GCA_029933225.1 Bacteroidales bacterium
CGTCATTGTTCTGAAGAAAATGAAAGCTTCCACGGTTCCACGTGCCGGTCACTTCGTAAACCAGTGCCCCTTTGCCGCGTTCGGTGGTTCCCGACCCGCCGGCAGAAAAAAGAATTCCGGCAGCATCACCAGAGGTGGCATAATGATGATTTTCAATTTTTATCAGGTAGGACAATCCTGCGGTATCACTTCTGACATAAAAGTTGTGTGACGGGTCGGTAATACCCACACCCAGAGTGTCACTGATGTACATTCTTCCTTTGAAGTAGCCTGCGTAGTTTCCGGCCCCTTCGGCTATACTGTAAACACCGTAATGGGTTCCCCCTGCGGTTGTGGTGATGCTGTCGTAAGTACCGTATTTGTCACCGTTGCCTTCGCCTGTCAGATAATTGTAACTGCCGTAATGAGTTCCGGAGCCACTGTTGTCAATCTTCTGGTATGTTCCGTATTGGTTTCCGTCTCCATAATCGGAGGTACTATAATTTGTCAATAAATTATAACTTCCGTAATGTTCGCCATCTCTGGCATTGTCAATCTTTTGATAGGTTCCGTATTGATCACCGCTTCCAAAAAACTGCCCTGTAAGATAATTGTAACTGCCATAGTGGTCGCCATTCCCATAAGTCAGATAATTATAACTTCCGTAATGAGTTCCGTTTCCTCGATTGTTAATCATTTGATAGGTACCGTATTGGTTACCTTTTCCATAGTAGCTATGATTAACATCGGTCAACAAATTATAACTTCCGAAATGTGCGCTATCTCCGTAATTTGATATTACCTGATAAGTTCCGTATTGTTTGCCGGTTCCACTATGGGTTAAAGAATTGTAACTTCCATAATGGTCGCCATCTCCGTAATTTGATATGAGCTGGTAAGTTCCATATTGTTCGCCATTGCCAGTATGTATTAAACTATTGTAACTACCATAATGGGTACTATCTCCCGAGGAAAAGATATACTGATAGGATCCAATTTGTCTGCCGTTTCCGTTTCCGGTTAAAGAATTGTAACTTCCATAATGGTCGCCGTCACCATTGCCACTAAGCTTATTTTGAATACCATAATGGTCACCATCCCCTGAGTGATATATAGATTGATAAATTCCTGTAATTGAGGCATCGTTTACTCCGTCAATGTGTGTATAAATTGCTTTTTCCACAGCATAACCAGAATAATTAAAATTGTTTTTAATGATTAACATATTATAATAATTCGTATCAACTAATTCTAATTTACCGGACGGAGTTGATGTACCAATGCCTACATCATGTGAAAGTGTGTATATTTTGTTTCCTGATGTGTGCCAGACAGCCGTGTCGGAACTAATGATAGACCACTGGCTGTTTCGATAGAAATAAAATGAGCTGTCGGTAGTGACATACACCAGTAAACCTTCTGCCGGGTTATTGATAGCATCCCGTTGTGCAGCCGTCATCCGGGGAATAAGAATGCCCGCCGTGTCGGATTTGACATCCAGCATGGCTGAGGGATCGGGTGAACTTCCGTCCGTATTTATTGCAACCTGGGCAAATGATGAAAATGCGGATAGAAACATGATAACTGTCAGGAATAAAATCGTTTTCATTTTAACAGGCTTTTTATAAATCTTAAACAGTGAAATCTTTTTTTATTTGTTTTCCTTTTGTTTTTAAGATGATTTTTATTTTTCTGTCCCACTCTTTTTTGACTTTGACACTCAGATAATCTTTGTTAAAGAATTCCGAATCCCACAGTGTAGTTTTCTCGTTGTTTACAATGGATAGTTGTCCCGAGATGAGTTCGTCCGACCGGACCACGACGTAAGGTTTTACATAGCTTATCAAAATCATTTCGTTTTCGTTTTTTCAGTTCAAAAATACCGGGACAAAACGGCGGTTCCAAAAAATCAGGGTAAAGTTTAGGTAAAGTCCGGCC
>JAOZOO010000024.1:23640-33463 GCA_029933225.1 Bacteroidales bacterium
CGGGACAAAACGGCGGTTCCAAAAAATCAGGGTAAAGTTTAGGTAAAGTCCGGCCCTGAAACAGGTAAAGTTTAAGTAAAGTATTAAAATTACAACTCGCTTTGTTTCAATGTTTAAAGGGTGAAATAATCGTAAAAATCAGGTTGATAAAAAATAACAAGTGATTTTTTTCCTAAAATTGTATGACTTTTATCATAAGATGAACCAATGAGAAATCTGAAGTTGGTTTTGGTTATTTTAGTCATCGCCTTATCGGGTGAAATCACACTTTCGGGGCAAAATGCCAAAGACAGTCTGGCCTCGCTGCTGCCCGGCGCCACGGGAACAGAACGGCTGAAAATCATGGACCGCCTGCTGGTTTACACCATTTACAACGACCTGGACACTTCTTATTATTTCGCCAACGAAATACTGAAAGATGCCAGAAGACTGGGAGACGTTAAATACGAATCGCTGGCTTACAGCTGGCTGACAGTGTACAGCTTTTTCAGGGGAGAATATTACCAGGGGGAAGATTACATCAAAAAAGCCATCCGGATACAGGAAAAAATCCACGACACGCTTGATCTGGGCAATTCGTACATCAATCTGGTGATGATCTATGCCGAAACGGGGAGATACAAGAAAGCCATCGAGTCGTCTTTCAGGGCACTTCACCTTTTTCAGGCCATCCACAACGAACACGGCATCATTGCCGCCACCGGAAATATTGGCATCATGTACAACAAGTTACAGGATTACGACAACGCTGTAAAATACCTGAAAAAAACCTCCGCGCTGATGATCAAATACAAAGAATTCAGCAATCTGGGCGAACTATACAACAATATGGGGTTGTCCTATTATCACATGAACCGGAGCGACAGCGCCATCGTTTATTACAAGAAGGCAATCGGTGAATACAACTCGAATAACGAACTGAAAGGAACTGCCAGGGCTTACCTCAACCTGGCCAATGTGTATGCCTACAATCTGAAAAGTTACGACTCGGCGTTTCATTATTACGACCTGGCGCTGGAAACTTCTAAAGGGGTGATTGACGGTTTGAAAACAAAGATTTACGGAAATCAGGGGAAAGTGTATGCCATGACGGGGGATTACGACAAAGCCGTTAAATATCTCAATATGGCCCTGGAAAAATCGGGGGAAAGCAAAGAACGAACAGAGCAGATGGACAACTATTATGAGTTGTTTACCATTTACAAAAAGAAAAAGGATTACCGGAAAGCTCTTGAGTATTATGAAAAGTACACTGCTGTCAGGGATTCGATAGATGTGGCCAATGCCAAAGTGACCATCGCCAATCTGGAGGCAAAATTTGAAAATGAGAAAAACAAAATTCTGATCAAAAAACTGGAAGAGAAGCAAATTGCCGATCACCGGATCAAAATGCTTTTAATGGTTGCCGTTGTTTTGTTGCTGGTCATCCTGGCGCTCACATTTTACAGTTTCATTCAGAATCGCAAAAAAGGACAGTTGCGCAGGGCACTGCTCGAAAGCGAAAAACAAAAACTGGAGAAAGACCTGCAATATAAAAGTCGCCAACTGACCTCGCAGGCCCTGATGATGATGCAGAAGAACAGGCTGCTAAACGAAATATTGCAATCCTTGTCAGGGATAAAGGAAATCCCCGAAGAGTCGAAACAGGAAGTAAACCGGCTGAAGCGGCAGTTGAAAAAAGGCATCCACTCCGAAGAAGACTGGGAACTGTTCAAACATTATTTCGAGGAGGTCAATCCGGGTTTCTTTCCGAACCTTTTGAAGATCAATGACAAGATCACCCCATCGGAACAGAAGCTGGCTGCGCTGATCAAGCTCAAATTTACCATTAAAGAAACGGCTTCTCTACTGAACATCTCACCCGACAGTGTGAAAAGCATACGTTATGTTTTGCGCCGCAAACTGGGAGTGGAAAAAGGGGAAAATATTTATGAGTTTCTGAATAATTTGTAAAGCAGTGCTTCCATACCGGCGGCTTCAGTCGCCGAATAAACTCCTCCTCCATATTTGTAATCCGGATACTTAAGTTTAGCCAATTTTTCCTTCCGGATTAATGGGAAAACAATTGAAATTGTAACACGGTTCTGTTGATCCATTTCCCGGATCTTTCCCGGAAGCCGGTTTCAAGGGTCATCATAATATCGTGATGCTTAAACAGGTAATTAAACCCCGCAATATACCAGGGGTTGTTCCCCGGTGTTTCATATCCGTAAGTATAATGGTCATACATCAGGTAAGCATGATTTTTTGCATTGAATTTTACCGTGGCCAAAGCATAATAACCACTGGCAGACGCCGTATCGGAATTGGCCTGTAAGTACTCCGCCTGTAAGTCAACAATCCGGCTTTTGAAAATGGCATTGACATTAAAACTGAATTCCCGACCGGTATAAAGAACCGTGTCAGGAATTATTCCGGGCAGAAAAAGATCCTCCCCTTTGCGATACATGACCGAATACCCAAACTGCAGCGAAGTTTTTTTAATTGGAATTCGGTAAGTCAGATTCTGAGTAACCATAATTCCGGAATTGTTGTAGCGGTATTCAGTGATACCGTAGCCATTAATTTAAGTTTCATCTTTTACAAGTTGATTGTACTTTACCGGAATGTTCACATTTGAGGTTTTGGACTGATCTTTGACAGGGACGTTTTTTTCGGGTTTAGGCCTGTAAGTAATTGCCCCGTACGTCATTTTTGCTGCAATGGCAAGCAATACAACGGCATATACGATCTTAACCTGTTTTGATTTGGCTTTTTGTGTCATATACATTCCTCCCAACTGGCTGCCGATGATGACAGCAATAACCACGATGACTGTTAATACCCAGTTCATTTCGCCCTGTGCCATGTGTCCGAGGTAACCGGAGAAAGAAGAAAAAGTAACCACAAAAGCGGTTGTGGCAGCAGCTTTTTTGGTTTTATACCCCATCATCATCAAAATGGGCGCGATGATAAAACCGCCTCCCAGGCCCAGCATTCCGCCGGTAAATCCTGCAAAAGCCCCTGTAAAAAATCCGATAACACTCCTTTTCAGAAACGGTAACATTTTATCCGGTTCCGTTTGCTTTGAAGACCAGATCATCCGGATGGCAGCAGCAACCACCATAACGGCAAACAAAATCTTAAGTGTTTGCACCGGTACCTTTTCGCTAATCATGGCGCCGAGTGGAGCAGCAATCAAAGCGGTAACAGCCATTACAGCGCCTCCTTTCCAGTCCACAAGCTTTTTGCGGGCATAGGGGATGAGCACAAGCAGGGTATTTAAACCGTTAAGTAGTAAACCCAAAGGAATGGCTACTTTAACAAGGTCAAATCCGGCCCAGTTTAAAACGGGCACGTAAATCATACCGCCGCCCAGACCAAGCATGGCAAAAATGAATGAAGCAGCGGCAATGATGAAAAATACTATAATATAAAGCATCGGTAATAAGATATTAAAGAAAATGAATGCCGATTTTCATCTGCCGGCATTCATTTTTCATTCGTTTTCAGTTACCGGATGATAAAAAACATGTTCTGCCGGTTCCTGGCCCGAGCAGGAAATGCATACTTTTTTGTTGTCTTTAATCCGCAGGTAGCGTTCAAAAGTGTATTCACCGCAAACTTCACATTTGGCTTTGGCAAAAGACCCTTTTACCGGCCGGTAAACAAAACCGGGTAACATTTCAATGTCAAATAATTCACTTTCGGATGCACGCAATACGATGTCTATGATATCACGACTGACAGCAACAGGTATCTCGGACGGTTCGACGCCTTTTTTCCGGTAGGCAAAAAATTCGTGCGGCGACAGTTTATCCTGAAAGTCGTTTTTCAAGAAAATCCGCACAGCACCTTTTCCCGGATACCAGAAAGTGGCGGCCACTTTGCCGTAATGCAGTTTTTCCAGCATCCCTTTTCCGAAAGTGGCGCCGGTTGCCGCCATAATTCCGTCCTGCATGCATCCTTGCGGATGTCCGACACCCATCTCGGAGAGAACGTGCATCTCGTGATTTTTCGAGCGTTTTACGCCCAGCTTTTGCATGGCTGTTGTTCCCATGCGATATCCGATGGGCATAAACGGACATGGATGTCCGTGAAATTCATAAGCCCAATCGGGAATTTGAAATTTTTGTGTGCTCATGATGTTTAATTTTTAAAATTAGAATTTTGATAATTTAATCCGGCTAACATTGATATTATAGTCTATCGTAAATAAACGATAATTATAATTAAAATTTTTTATTCCAAAAATTCATTAAACAACTTTTTTGCTTTTTCCCAGTTTTCCTGGTTGATGCAATACCTCACTTTTGGAGGTTCCACTTCTCCCTGAATTAATCCGGCGTCTTTCAACTCTTTCAGATGTTGTGAAACCGTTGACTGTGCGATCGGTAATATTTCGACAAGATCGCCGGTGAAACAACATGCACTTTTTTCAAGATATTTTAAAATCAATAATCTTGTAGGATGTCCGAGCGCTTTGGCAAACCGGGCCATCTGTTTTAAATCCTTGTCATATTCAATGTTTTCGATGGTTTTGTCCATAACAACAACTATTCATCGCAAAATTACGATGAATGATTTTAAAAAGCAAACATTCCTGTTGTTTTTATTTGTCCTTTAAAAAATTTACCAGTACCCTGCTGAATTCGGGGGTACGCAGATAACCGAATGACTTGTGGGGGTTGGCAATGCCGTTCATTACGTAATTATTGGTTACCAGTTGATCGATGACTTTCACGCCATGACTGTTCGGGGCAAAATCATCAGACAGTTTGTAATCCAGAGCAATTTTATCGCGGATATCCGAAAAGTTGTACCAGTGACCGGTAACCGTTTCGGGAGTTTGCAGTTTAACAAGGCCGTAAACGCTTTTTGAATGGCTGGCAATCCGGCTCAACACAAAAGGGGCGCCGAGCGGAGCGCCCATAGTAACAAAAGTATTCACCTTTATTTCCTTTGTAAAAAAGCTCAAAACATCAAAGGCAATGATGGTACCCATGGAATGGGCAATAAGCATGATATCATCATTTCGGTGCTTTTTCAGCACTTCTGTCACCCGCCTGATGATCTCTTCTTTCACCCCGCGGCTGAAGTCGGCCGTAAAGCTTTCGTCTTCGGTGAAATACACTTCCAGTTCATGAAAGTATTTGTGCATCAACTTTTGGGATACGAAAGCATAACGCAGGTGATAATCCTTCCCGAGAAATATTTTATAAACAATCACTTTAAACAGATCCTGCAGTTTCTGACGAACTTCGTGGGGTTCCGTTTTGTATCTCTTTGGCGCTCTGGTGTAAACTTCATCCAGGTAATAAGGACTGTTTTTATCCTTTTCGTCCAATGTCTGGGGCTTGTCATAAAGCAGGTCGGCCCAGTAAACCAATTCGAAAGAAGGCAGACTGATATTTACTCCCAGATTATTTAACCCTTCTTCAATGGCCATTCTGCCCCATGCCTGCAATTGTTCTTTCGGGGGTTTGTTGCCCAGTCCGTGTATGGCAATGATTACTTTGGACATTATCACCTTGTAGGATGCAAAACTCGTTTTTTTTTCAATAATTTTAAAAGATTTGTTTGTCGTGAATGGTCACAAAAAAGGCAGATTTGTAAAAGACCCTGATCTTTAAATTTGGCAATAATTATTCCTTCGTCAAGGTTCTCGGTAACGAATTGTTTTAAACTTTCCTGCTGATCAAGCAGGAACCAGAGTTGCCGGATCATGGCTTCATCATCCGGTATCGTGTTCTTACCGTCCATGGCTTTATTCATTTTGGCAACAACATCGGCTATTGATTGTGTGTTGCTGATATAAGGGCTTTTTTTCATATACCCTTCCATATCAAGCATACCTTTTAATACTTCCGGACTTTGCATATCACCTTTAAAAACAACAAACAATGGTTTTGACCCGCCGAATTTTTGATCCATTATCCGGTCAGCAATGCTTACGGGATGGCTTGATTTAAAATAACTGCTTACACTAACATTTCGTTTGAGCATAAAAATGCCGGTAAGACTAGCCGCAAAAAGAATGCTCCAAACAATTAAAATGTTTCTTGATTTGTTTAACACTAATCTTTTTATCGGGCAAATGCAAATTGTTAATTTTTTTCATAAGTTCTTTTGAAACTGCCTGGATATCGGCATCATTCCGGAAAGTGAAAAGAACAATTGTTGTTGTTCCGTCTCTCGAAATAATATTCCCTGCCACCATTTTGTTTTTGACCAGCACCCTTTTTAAACTGTCAGCTTCTTTTTGGTTATTCGGACGATTTTTATCATTGATAAGCTTACCCACTTCAAAATCATCTCCTTTTACATTTATGTTCATCATATTGGTCAAACTTGTTACTGATCCTATGCCGTCGAGTTGAGTGAGCGTGTCGGTAATTTGTTGGATATGTTTCAAAACAACCGGGTCCAAAACATTGTGGTTCTGCAGAATGATCATGCCCATTTCATTGCCGCCAAATTTTCCCCCGACTTCTTTAAAAAGTTGAACTACCGAATCATCTTCCGGTAATGAATTCACAATATTTGAATCAACCTTAAGGTATTTAAACTGATAGCCAAAGAATATGGTCAACAGTATGACGATAATGAGGATTGCCCATCTGAATTTAATAACACTATTTGAAAACTTTTCCATGATTATTATTTTATTGGGAGTTACGCGCTGTAATATCTACCGGTCTTTTAACTTAATATTTTTATAATCATAATGATTTATTTCACGACAGAATGTCATGAAAACGGAAAGTGGTCTGATAATGCTTCTTACCTTTTCTGTAAGTGATTTCTCAGGTATCTTTTTCCCGTTTATTTTATCCGGAGAATGATGAAATAATTTTTTCGGGTTCAGGTAAAAGCTTTGGAAAGCTTTAATAAAAAAATGCTGTATTTCTTTCGGGGTGAGGTAATCCAGTTTAATAACCGGGTGCATCCCGTCATAAAGCTCCCACTTTTTGTGCAAAAATCTTTTATCTTTTTCAACGTCCTCATACAATGCTGTTCCCGGATAGGGTGTTAAAATGGAAAATTGAGTGCTTTTGGCATTGACCTGTTTGGCCCACTTAATGGTTTGCAATACCATTTCCCTGGTTTCATGAATATCGCCGATGATGTAACTGCCGTGAATTTTAATCCCATATTTTCTTAACAATTTAATGGCCTGTTGCTGTTGATTGTTGTGAATGTGCTTGTTGTATGTATTCAATACAGTTTCGTTGTTACTCTCCAGGCCGAGGAATACCATGTAAGCTCCTGCTTCAGCCATCCGTTTTACCATATCTTCATTTTTTACCAGGATATCCACTCTTGAAAAGCACCACCAGTATATGTCGGTCAGATTTCTTTTTTCCAATTCATCGGCAAATTCAAATATTCGCCTGGAGCTCAGTGTGAAATTGTCATCCATAAAGGCAAAAGCTCTGTAACCGTATGTGTAATATAAGTACTCCATTTCGTCAACGATGGAAACAGCGCTACGTGACCGCCATGTAAGGCCTCCGAATTTTGATGATGAACAGAAGTAACAGTTGAAAGGGCAGCCGCGGCTTGTAATCAGATTAGCAAGAGGCAATCCGTTTAACTGATTTTTATAATGCTTGATGGGTAGCAAGTCTCTTGCAGGAAAAGGCATGTTATCGAGATCATGGGGTGGCGCTTCATCTCTGTTTTTCTGATAAACACCGTTTTCCAGATAAGAAATTCCGGCTACAAGTTTCATGTCATCATGGTTTTCGAGTGTTTTTAAAAGATTAAGAAAAATCATTTCACCTTCACCTCTTACAACATAATCAACTAATCCGGTTTCCAGTGCCTCACGGTCGAGAAAAGAGACATGATATCCGCCCATAACCACCGGTTTGTTATGTGTTTTGATGAGCTTTGCTATTCTCAGGGCTTCGGGGTATCGCGGCGTATCGGCAGAAATACCTATAATATCAGCCCAATCAATATCAGTTTGTGTGAGGGACATTTCATCAATTCCCAGATCTATAATCTTCGCTTTGTGATCGTGTTCACGGATTACCGATGCAATATAACCTAATCCGAGCGGCGGAAGTTGTGCGCCCAGTTTCGCATATAAATTGGACCCTGCAGGGCTAATTAACAGTACATTCATTTTTTAATTTTTTATTGCGTTACTTTACAATTAATGATAAGAATAAGAAGATGTTTTAAAAACGGTTTAAACACAACCCTTTAAAAACCTTCTGTTAATTACAGTGACAGTGGTTTTGAGCGATTAGGCCTCATGCGTGACAGGTTCTTTTTTCAGATATTTTTCATAAAATATCCCTTCTGTAAGTTTCTGAAGTTTATTGTCGAACTCGATCATCAATTTTTCATATTCAGGATCATGTAATACCGCTTCGGCTTCTTCATCTTCACCTTTTGCATCCGGTGTCAGGATGTTGTATTTGAAATTCTTGTAATGGTCACGAATTGAACAAGGCATCAGGATGTTTCCCCTGTGATCGGGGTTTTCAAATCCGTAATCTTTCTGCCATTTCCTTCCGTTTTTAAACATTTTCGACTGGATTGCATCACCAAGCGTTTTGCCATTAGCGAAAATATCCTTTACATTATCCACATAATAAGGGACAAAAACGCAAGGCATAATGTTGCCGTTCCAGTCGATGTAAAAGTAACCGTTCCACCTGCCGTAAGCAATACAACCGCTTGAGAGCGATGAGGAGTTCCAAAAATCGGCAATGGGGAGGTGTTTATCTTCCAGCAAGTGAGCCCATTGATCATAGAGTTTCACCCGTTGTTCCGGCGTTACCATCAGGTCCATCACATCTTTCCCTCTTCCGATAGGCATCAACTGAAACTGCCACATATAAGTAACGCCCAGTTGGTTAAAGAAATAATCATAAAAATGGTCATCCAGCAGGATTTCAGCGTTCTGACTGGTAGCTGTCAGTGATATACCAAAAGGTACTCCGGCATTGCGCAGGTTGCTCATAGCTTTCAGGATGCGTTGATAAACCCCTTTGCCGCGTCGCTGATCTGTTTGTTCTTCCCATCCTTCCACCGAAATAGCCGGGGTAACATTACCCAGTTCGGCCAACTTGTTGGCAAGGCCCTCGGTGATCAATGTGCCGTTTGTGTACACCAGGAAAAACATGTCGTTAAATTCTTCAAACAGGTCAACCAGGTGTTTCCCATCTGATTTATAGAGGAATGGCTCCCCTCCGCTAATGGTTATAAACCGGCTGCCGAAAATATCATGCGCTTCTCTGATGATTCGTCTTGATGTTTCAAAATCCAGTTTTTCGGCAATGGCTGAATCTGCGGAAGCATAGCATCCGGTACAATGCAAGTTGCACCCTTTACCGGGAGACAGTACAAGAAACTGAGGTGGATAATCACCGTATTTTTCATAATATGCCTCTCTGACCGGGTTAATTTTTTTATACCTGTCGGCAGTGAAAGAATCGCCAACAAAAACCTGTGCCATTTTTTTCATGACCTTTGGCTTGATAAATCCTTTGTCGAGGTTTTTTCTTACCTGTTCAACAATGGATGACATAAAGTAATACTTGTCCAGTTTTTCCTGTTCCAGTTGCTGGCGGCCTAATTCTTTCAGACTGTTATAGAGATATTTATCAAGTTGTTTAGCTGCCATGCCGCGTAACATCTTATTGGATATAATCTGATTGACCGCTTCTTTGAAAATACTCTGTTTTACGTTTTTCATGGTTTTATTTTTTAAAGGTTAATAATTTGAATTATTTTTTTTTCGTCAAATCACATTTTTTCAGCATTAGAAATTATTTAAAACTGTACTCTTCCATCCGGAGGACATATTTTTCTTCAAAAACCCTCA
>JAOZOO010000223.1 GCA_029933225.1 Bacteroidales bacterium
ACCAAGTTTCTAAATTTCAATACGTATTGCCTGTACTCTGTCAAATAATAATTTTTCTTCTTTTTACCTACACCCATTATTATCAGCAATAGGAAGCTTTTTGTCACCCCAAAATAAAAAAGCCGCTGATTATCAACGGCTTTAGTGTGTATTTGGCGGTCTGGACGGGACTCGAACCCGCGACCCCCTGCGTGACAGGCAGGTATTCTAACCAAACTGAACTACCAGACCAATTCTTTTCATGAACTCTCTGAAAAATCGGACTGCAAAAATACAGTCTTTTTTATTATCTCCAAATTTTTTCTCCTTTATTTTAGGGCCAGAAAATTATGTTCCCCTTTCCTAAAATCAAGAACCAGTGCACCCTGTTCCCTGACATCATAATAATTCACTCCCAATGCATTGGCGCTTTCGGCAAGTTTCTTCCTTTTCCATGCAGGAACTGACGAATCAAAAACCAGCAGATTGAAATCAAAGATCTTCACCAGCTTATTCAGATCAAGGTAATCACGGCCTGCAACGATGATGACGTCTAATTTTTGTCTTGAGTCCCCGTCGGGATAATATTTTAACTTCCCATCCAGTACCATGAAGCGGTAATTGTTAAAGATACCGAACTCCCCGTCACAGAATAAGTCTGTAAGTGTGTCGGTTACCGGTTGATGGATTGGTGAATTCTTTTTCTCTAACCGGGATGCAATCCTGAAATTCTCCAACTGATAATTTGCTTTTTCGGGATCAGCCAATAAAAGACTGTCCATCAGGCAAACATGATAGTTTCCCCTGATAAAATCATAAGCCGAATGATTATTCACACTGTAAATCACCATTTTATTCTGATTGATCCGGTTTGCTTTATCAAGCGTCTGATAACCGGAAAGTAATAAAACCAAACCCAGCGCCGGAAGAAGATAACTGACTTTTTGTTTCAGAAAAATCAGGAAAAGCATGATGATCAATCCGTAAACAAAAAATACTTTCAACCACGGAAAATAAAGATCATGTATCCCGTGATAAGGCAATTCACCAATCATGGCCACCAGCTTATTCAGTATCAGCACCATCCACGAAAGGATAAACCCCAGAATATGCGCCACCAAAGGGAACCATGAAAACAAAACAAATCCGAAACCCACAGCTATGATCAGGAACGACAGCGGGATCACAAACAGGTTGGTCAGCCAGAAATATGCCGGCATGTAATGGAAATAATGGGCAGCCAGCGGAAAAGTTCCCAATTGTGCCGCAAAAGAAATCACCAGCAACGACCATATCTTATCGGCAATTTTATTCCTGAAATACAAAAGCCCATAAACCGGCCTGTAAAATACCAGAATACCCAGCACCGCCGAATAAGACAACTGGAAGCTGACATTGAAAAGCAGCAGCGGATTGATAAATAACATCAGCACGGCAGAAACTGCCAGGGTGTTGAATACATCGTTCGAGCGATTCAGCGCACCGGCAATGATAAACATGGAGAACATAACCGAAGCACGGGTTACTGCCGGAGACAGGCCCGTAAGCAAAGCATAGCCCCAAATGATTGTCAGGACGATAACAGGTTTCAGGTATTTTTCAAATTTCCTGCTTTTGACAAAGCCCAGCAGAAAGCTGACCACAAGATAAACGATCCCCACATGCAGCCCCGACACGCACAGGATATGCATAGCGCCTGCCGCAGCATACTGTTGTTCCACTTCGGGGTTCATCAGGTCATCGTGCCCCAGCAGCATGGCCGCTACGACAGCGAGTTGCTGATCACTCAAACCGTTGTTGCGGAGGGCATCCAGCAGGTAGCGCCGTGCTTTTCCTGCCCACGCAAGCAATGGGTTTCCGGGATCATAGTCCAGGTATTGCCATTGGCCGGGACGGAGGTAAAGCGTATAAGAGATTCCGTTCATCTTCAAAAAACGGGCATAGTCGAATTCACCCGGATTGGCCGGACCGGAAGGAATCTGTGGCCGGGCTTTGAGCAATAACCGGTCGCCATATTGCAACCTTGTTGAAAGACTGTCTTTGGCAAAAAAAGCCACTGCTTTTAATGGCCTGGCAATTGAATCTTTCCTGCCGGGAATCAGTTCCATCGAAAGTAACACTTTCACAGATTTCTCTTTGACAACAGGCTCCCTGATGATCTTTGCAAAATAGATACCTTGCGGAGCTTCGGTTGGATTTTCCGTTTCGGAGAATCTCAAAATCGTGGCAAACATACCGAGGAAAAAAACGATCAATCCTGTTGTCAGGCCGTTGATCCACGACAGACTCCAGGAACTGTTTTTATAATAAAGGACAAAACCGGCAACGACCAGGGCTGCGATGATTCCCGGATAAACATAAACGGGAACCTGCCTGGCTACAGGCACAAGTGCAGCGAGTAATATCCCGGCAGCATAAAAGAAGAATATCCTGACGAAAGGTTTCTCCCACCACATCATGGTTTATGGTTTTGGCGACTACAAGGTACGAAAAAATCTCATTTCATCCTGCTTTCGTCAACAGGACGGTTAAATTTTATTTTGATGTACTGAGGGATTTTTTTATCGGGAATAGTTTTAATGAGAATACGCTGTAAAAATAATAGAAAAGAAGAATATTCAACAACTTTCATTTTCTGCGCAAATAAGGTAATAAGGTTAGAGTTTATTTTGTGCCGGTAGCCACTAAGGTGATGATTTTTCGATAAGGTTTTTTTTCGAGGAATACCATGAGAGATACCCTCGGAATAAGGATGTTTGGCTGGTTCCGGTTTAAAAAAACCTTATTTCCGGTATTCAGTGCAAACAAGAAAACAATTACCTTAGTAGCCGTGTATTGTAAAGTTAAAACTGACCTTATTACCTTATTTTCTCCAAGTTCTGTTCATAAATTATAGTAAACTCTTCAAGTTTTTCTG
>JAOZOO010000112.1 GCA_029933225.1 Bacteroidales bacterium
GCATTTCCATAGTCGTAGTCGTAGTTCCGCTACCAAACGTTTTCCAGCCGCTGGCGTAATACTTGCTGGTTCCGGCCAATTCTGTTGTTCCGTCAGAAGCGAGGAGTTTCATGGTTACCGGTATCGTATTGAAAACAACCACCGGGTCAGTTCCCACATTCTGTGTTTTCTGTATTCCGGCGCCGCCGTAGTAAACCTTAAAGGTATATTTTACCGGAAGCATTTCCATTGTTGTTGTTGTTGTTCCGCTACCAAACGTTTTCCAGCCGCTGGCATAATACTTGCTGGTTCCGGCCAGTTCACTCCCATTGGAATCAAGCAACTTCATGGTTACCGTTACCGTGTTGAATACAACCACGGGGTCGGTTCCCACATTCTGGGTTTTTTGTATTCCGGCGCCACCGTAGTAAACCTTAAAGGTATATTTTACCGGAAGCATTTCCATTGTTGTTGTTGTTGTTCCGCTACCAAACGTTTTCCAGCCGCTGGCATAATACTTGCTGGTTCCGGCCAGTTCACTCCCATTGGAATCAAGCAACTTCATCGTTACTGTTACAGTATTGAATACGACCATGGGATCAGTTCCCACATTCTGGGTTTTCTGTATTCCGGAGCCCCCGTAGTAAACTTTAAATGTATAATTTACCGGAAGCATCTCCATGGTTGTTGTGGTCGTTCCGCCGCCAAAGGTTTTCCAACCGCTGGCGTAATATTTACTGGTCCCGGATAACTCATTTCCACCGGTATCAAGCAGTTTCATCGTAACCAGAACCGTATTGAACACAACTTTGGAATCATTGGCCAGATTCTGGCTTTTTGACTGTCCGGCGCCTGCATAATACATTTTAAAGGTTGTACTTCCAAAAGTACCGTCCAGCAGAGCAAATATCTGACCATTGGCATCGGTTGTGCCGAGTGTTTTCCATCCGCTTTTATAATATTTTGCCACTCCACCTGCAATTCCGTCTCCGTTGCTATCAAGCAATTCGACCAATACAGCCGATTTATCCATTACACAGCCACTGATATCAATAGTTGTCTGGTAATCATCAAATCTGAAATTATAGGTCCCGGGAAAAAGGTATGTACCTTCCGTAATTACCATCCAGTGATTGCTATAATCATTAAACCTGACAGTTCCGGAATAATGGAAATCCACCCTTGTAGGATTAAATTCAATGGAAGTACCTGGGTACGAAAGAGTAGTCATGGTTTTCACCTCGCTGGTGTGATTGGTATATGCCCTGAACTGATAGTTGGAACCCGGGAAAAGCTCAATGGATGCCGTACCATCCGTTCCCGTAGTTCCGAACTTGAGCCAGTGATTATTATAATCGTAGAAGTACACGGAGATACCTTCTATCGGATTACCGGTATCACAATCTTTCACAATTCCTGTGGCTTTGGCCGTCTGGAAATCTACCGTTGCTGAAGTACCTGAGGAGCCGATGCTTAAAGATTCTACCTGATTCGTATGATCTTTGTAAGCCCTGAAATCATAAGTACCCGGAAAAAGCTCAATGGAAGCAGTTCCATCCGAACCGGTAGTACCGATGAGCAACCAGTGGTTGTTGTAATCATAAAAATAAGTTTTTATGCCATCAAAATCAGAACCGTCGGATTTCATAACGTGTGTAATAAATGCTGATGTCTGAAAATCAACCGTTCCCGAGCTGCCCGAACTGCCCACTGTAAGCGAGCCAAACTGGTTCGTATGGTCTTTGTATGCTCTGAAGTTATAAGTTCCCGGAAATAGCTCAATGGAGGCCGTTCCGTCAGCCGCTGTCAGCCCCATGTATAGCCAGTGATTTGTGTAATCTCCGTAATACGCTTTAATTCCTTGGAAATCGGAACCGTCGGACTTCATGACATGCATAATAAAAGTAGCCGTCTGGAAATCCACTGTACCGGAACTGCCCGAAGTGCTCACCGTCAGGGAACCAAACTGGTTTGTGTGGTCTTTGTAAGCCCTGAAGTTGTAAGTTCCTGGAAACAGTTCAATAGAGGTTTTCCCGTTTGCATCTGTGGCTCCAACTAATACCCAGTGATTTGTATAGTCCTGCCAGTAAGTATTGATACCCGGAAAATCAGTTCCGTCGGTTTTCATGACATGCATAATAAATTCAGAGGTCTGGAAATTTACAGTCCCCGGAACTGTGGCACCGTCAACATATTGTGAAGAATGACCCAGTAAAAGGGCCCTGAACTTATATGTCCCGTCAGGCAACGTTGATACAAGTTGCCCACCTGCATCTGTTGTGCCCAGGGTAAGATAGTGATTACCGTAATCATTGTAAGCGATCGCAACCCCTGATACGGGGCCACCTGTGCTGTTGGTAACGTTAAATGTAACGCTACCTGCCCAAAGGGCTGTCGTTGCCAGCATCAGTACCGATACAAGCAACAACTTAATGTAATTTTTTGTTTCCATAATAATTTGTATTTAGGTTAATAAATTGATTGTATGACACAATAAAAAATTGACGATACGCATTTGACGATCCTCAATTAAGCTTCAATTTATGGGTTGTAAAGCAGGAAAAGAATATCCGTTTTCATTGCGATAATGTTTTAGGTTTACGACAATCATCAACATTCAGATCGTTGTCGTCTGATGATGGAGAATAATCAAACTGGTAAAAACCATTTTTTATTTACTTCCTCTATCTCAGGCACAAACGGCGCATAAAAATACAACAGACAATCTCATAAGTCAATACCCGAATTCGGGTATTTTAACAGGTGATTTTTGATTTTTTTTGCAAAAAACGCCTATATTCAGGCATGGAAGTATTAAAATCGAATACCGGACGATACAATTTTATGATCCTATCCGAAAAACCCCTGCACAATGCCACCATCATGCGAGAAGGTCTGGCCGGTTACATAACGTGAGAGCGGGGACAGCAGCCAAAGGGCAAGCGGTGCCATTTCTTCGGGAGTAGCCATTTTTCCGACCGGGATTTCATTTTCAAATGATCTTTTTGCTTCATCCGGGGTGATTTTTTCCAACTGGCTTTTTTTGACAAACAATCTTTCGAGGGCAGCCGTGGAATGATAGCCTGGCGCCAGGATGTTGGCCGTTATGCCTTCGGAAGCAATCTCCTGCGAAAGGGTTTTTACAAAACCAACAACAGCAGGACGTAATGCATTACTCAAGACCAGATTCTCAACAGGTTGCTTCACCGACACGCTTTCGATATAAACCAACCGGCCATATTGATGCTGCCGTAAGAAAGGCAAAAGTTTTTTGGTCAATGCAATCTTCCATTTGACCACAGTTCGCCATCCTTCTTCCCACTGTTCCATGCTGATTTCATCGAATCGTCCGGCAGGGGGGCCTCCGGCATTGATGAGCGCACCTGACAGGCTCCCTGCTCCTAACCGACTGATTGTTTCATCCTGTATGCTTTCCGACATGATATCTCCGGCGATGCAATCAATAAAGTCGGGAAACTGCTCTTTTAATGTCTTTAGTTTTTCCTCCGTGCGGCTGACAGCCAGTACCTTTGCACCTTCTCCCGCCAAAGCTTTGGCAATGGCACGCCCGAAACCGCTTCCGGCACCGGTGACGATAAAATATCTGTTTTCTAATTGGAAATCCATTGATCTTGTATTCGATTTCAAATATAAGAATTTCATTTTGATGACGCTGATAACGCAGATTGGTTATGTTTTTTTTGCCGCGGATGCGTGAATGGTTGATTTCGCCGAGGAATGAATTCTGCGGCTGATTGTCATGTTATCCCTCCGGGATGCTGCGTTGCAAGATAACAAATTATCTGTGTTTCATCAGCGATGATCTGCGTCAGTAATTACGGGCATTACTAAAGCTATTTCTTTAAAAAACTATATTTCCTGTTTAATCATCAATCTGCCCTGCTTTTCTCTATTTTTGTCCCTTGAATTTTTCCGGAATGAAGAAAAGCAACCAGATCGTAAAAGGAACCATCGCCATCAGTATTTCAGCCATCATGTGGGGTTTTGACGGCGTAGTACTTACGCCGAGGTTATATAATCTGGATGTTATTTACGTGGTATTCATGCTGCACCTTATTCCTTTTGTCCTGATGAACATTTTCTTTTTCCGGCAATATGCCCACATTAAAAATTTTGTCCGACAGGATTACATAACTTTCATGCTGATTGCGGTTTTTGGCGGAACGCTGGGGACGTATGCCATTGTCAAAGCGTTGTTCCTGGTTAATTTTCAACAGTTGTCGGTTGTTGTTTTATTGCAGAAGCTGCAACCCATTTTTGCCATTGTGCTGGCGGGCGTGTTACTGGGCGAGAGGATCAGGAAAGATTTTGCCCTATGGGCTTCGGTAGCCGTTATCGCCAGTTATTTTCTGACATTCGGATTTCAGCTTCCCAACCTGAATACCGAAAAAAACACAATTCTCGCAGCTCTTTTTGCCCTGCTCGCTGCATTTTCATTTGGCAGCTCAACGGTGTTCTCAAAAAAGATTTTGCTGAACTACAATTTTATTACGGCTACCTTTTTTCGTTATGGTTTTACTACCCTTATTGCCGGACTGGCAGTTCTGATCGGCGGGAAAATCCACTGGATATTTCAAACCACGGAAATCAACTGGCTCTATTTTATTATCATTGGGCTGACGACCGGTTCAGGAGCTATCTTTATTTACTATTACGGTTTACGGCGGGTAAAGGCCATCATTGCCACAATCAGCGAATTGCTTTTTCCCATCTCGGCCATCTTGTTCGATTACCTGATCAACGACAGCATCCTCTCCCCTGTCCAGATGGTAAGCGCCGCCGTGATGGTTTTTGCCATTATCAAGTTAAATAAGTGAAGAGTTTGGAGTCTTGAGTTTGTGCCAAAGGCATCTTCCGAAGGAATCCCTTTGGGACCTTCGGGAGAGTCTTGAGTTTTGAGTTTGGAGTGCCTGCAATCATTCCAATCATGCAACTACTGCAACCATTGCAACCACAACATCCATTTTCTACTTTCCATTTTCCAATTTCTAATTTCCATCTGCAACCATTGCACCCATTGCAACAACTGCAACAGCTAAACCCAAATCAATCGACACCCACAGTTTTTTCTTCAAAAAAAATATATCTTTACGCCATCATCTTTTAAGCAAAAAACAATAAACTATGTCAGACGATATCAAGTTAGTTTACAGCGGCTCACAGGCGGAAGCCCTCTGGGTTGAGGAGATTTTAAAAGAAAACGGGATCGGGTCGATTCATAAAGACACCCTTTCTTCCAGCGAAACACTGGGTTGGGGAGAAGGTTCTCCTGAAAACGATTTCCTTGTCTATGTTGAAACTATTAATTTTGAAAAGGCAAAATCACTACTTAAGGAATACTTTGCCAAGCGCAAACCCTTAGAAAATGACGACAATAAAAGTTGACGAATATCTTGAACTACGTCCGGTAATTCCGGCTTCTGCACAAACAATCTATAACAGCATCAAACGTTCCGGCGATCATCTTCGGCGGTGGCTGCCGTTTATTGAAAACACGCAATCGGTTAACGATACCCGGCGTTTTATAAAAACCACAATCAAATCGACTTGTTCCAAAAAGGACATGATCTTTGAGATCAGTGAAAGCAACGTTTTTGCCGGGCTGATCAGTTTGAAGGAAGTGGACCGTGTCAATGGCAAGGCCGAGATCGGATACTGGTTAGATGTAAACATGACCGGGAAAGGGATCATGTTACGCGCCTGCAAAGCCGTTGTCAATTATGCCTTTGATGATTTGAAACTGAACAGAGTATGTATCAAAACGGCTGTCGGAAATAAGAAAAGTGCCGCCATCCCGATCAACCTGGGATTTTATTTTGAAGGAACCGAAAGAGAAGGAGAATTTCTGAATGGAAAATTCCAGGATCTGATGGTGTACAGTATGTTGAAAAGTGAATGGAAAAAATGACAGAACCTGCACTGCTTAACTATTTTATCTACAACAACGAGTTAGTAGATACCTGTGACTTTAACGGCCGGTACACAGAAAAAGGTACGGGAATTTATGAAGTCATCAGGTTCCAGGACGGTAAACCCTTGTTTCTGGACGAACACATCGATCGTTTTTTTCATTCTGCAAAATATGAGAAACTCCCGCTTGAGCTTTCAAAGGAGCAAATCCGTAACCGCATCCGAACACTCATTGAAAGCAACAGGGCGAAGTCGGGGAACATTTTTTTTCAACTCACCCTGAACCCGGACAAAGGAGCTGTTTTTACGGCATGGATCATGCCATCTTATTATCCGTCGAAAGAGGAACTGAAAAACGGCGTTGTCATAAAAACCATGAGTGGCGCGCGGAAAAAACCACATTCAAAGCGGGTCAATCTTCCTGTCCGGAAAACAGCAGATCAGATCATCCAAAGCGAGCATGTGGCCGAAGTATTGATGATCGCAGAAAACGGACTGGTCACCGAAGGCAGTCGATCGAATATCTTTTTTGTTAAAGAAACAACACTTTATACGCCTACGACAAAATTGGTATTGCCCGGCATCACCCGTTCGGTGGTCATCGATCTGGCCGAAAAAAACGGTTTTCAGGTCGTTGAAGGGGATATCCGTTTTGACACGATCAAAGATTTTGACGGCTGTTTCTTAACCAGCACATCGAGAGATATCCTGCCCGTCAGTAAGATTGATGATCTTACTTATCAGGTGCCAAATCCGGTCATCGAGAAACTAATGCTTGTTTTTCAGGATTTGGTTTTCGACTATTTCTTAAACTTCTCATGGGATTGACTCTTGATGTCCGTTACGGATCATCCTCCGGTTCAAAGTTCTATTTTTGTATTTTTACACGCTGTTTAAAAACCAGGCAAAGGGTGAATTCGATATTTCAAATAACAGGTAAACTTTTGTTACGCACCATTTCTATACTTCTTTTTTCCGTTTTCATGATCAGTAAGCCGGGGTATGCACAAAAGAAAATACCGGAAGATTTTTGTATTACCGCCGGAGAAAAACAACTGTTTGACGCCATCAACACCTTGTTGAAAGATTATGATAAAAAACCGTTGAAGCTGTCGGCATCACTCTCTTATGTGGCCCGGCTTCACGTGGACGACCTTCTGAATAACAGGCCCGACACAAGCATTTGCAATCTTTCGAGCTGGAGCGACAAAGGCCCGTGGACTCCGTGTTGCTACAACAAATATGTCCGCGATCCCGATTGCATGTGGAAAAAGCCCAAAGAGCTGACCACTTACCCTTACCGGGGTTATGAACTGGCCGGTTATTTCCAGGGTGATTTTACACCCGATTCGGTTATGGAATTGTGGTCTTCCCAAAAGGAAGTGCTGGACATGTTGCTCACACGCGGGAATTATTCAAAAAAAACGTGGGTCGTTATGGGTATCGGCATGAACAGCCGGTACGTTTCCGTTTGGTTCGGGCAGCGTCCCGATAAGGTTAAAGCACCTGATGTTTGCGATACATCTGCTTTCGTTGCCACTCCGGTTGCCGCATCCGATAAAAAAACCGGAGACATCTATTATTTAATCATTGCCTCTTTTAAAACGGACAAAGATGCCCGCGAGGCAGTTAAACGGTTCAAAAAAAACGGATTTGATAATGTAGGCATATTGAAAAGCAACGGGAATTTTCGTGTTTACCTCAATCATTTTTCAAACATCAAAGAAGCGATGTTTGCCAAAGAAAAGCTGCCGTATAGTTATCGGGATGCCTGGATATTGAAAGAATAATTTCTCAAAAAGAAGATCATGAAACCGGAATATAGGCTCACAGAAGTTACTGACAAAAAATCCATTAAAAAGTTTCTTGAATTGCCGGATGAAATAAACCGGGGCGACAGCAACTGGATCAGACCGCTTGACGAGGACATTGAAAAGGTATTCGACCGCTCAAAAAACAAACTCTTCATTAAAGGGGATGCCATCCGTTGGATACTGATAGACAGCAACCAAAAAACGGTGGGTCGCGTTGCTGCTTTTTTTGATGAAGAAACAGCAAAAAAAGATGATCAGCCGACCGGGGGACTTGGCTTTTTTGAATGTATAAACGACCAGCAGGCAGCCAATATTCTTTTCGATGCATCAAAAAAGTGGCTTAAAGACAAAGGCATGGAAGCCATGGACGGGCCGGTCAATTTCGGCTCTCGCGAACATTTCTGGGGTTGCCTCGCCGATGGCTTTTACGAACCTATCTTTAAAATGCCTTATAATCCCAAATATTATAACGACCTGTTTGA
The DNA here is from genome assembly GCA_029933225.1 of Bacteroidales bacterium. Lineage (GTDB taxonomy): Bacteria > Bacteroidota > Bacteroidia > Bacteroidales > F082 > JAADID01. The sequence goes on from JAOZOO010000112.1 coordinate 8,207, forward strand.
AGGATATGGTTTCCGGAATTATTTCAACCAGTACACTTATCACATGCCACTGAATCCGGAATTATTGGATCCGGTGATAAGGGAAAAAGCTGACAGATTATTCAAAGACCCGAGATACAGTTTCATCACATACAGAAATGGAGAACTGGAAAAATTTGCCGAGGATTTCATGATCATCTTTAACAAAGCCTGGGCGGTGTTCCCCGGTGTGAAATCCATGAGCAGGAAACAGGCCCTTTCCATGTTCAGGGCCATGAAACCCATCGCTGATCTGCGGGCCATTATTTTCGGTTATTACGACAATGAACCCATTGGCTTTTTCATCATGATCCCCGACCTGTATCAGGCCTACCGGCATTTTGACGGCAGGCTCGGAGTGATCAACAAATTGCGGCTTCTGTATAAGCTTAAAGTCCGTAAAGATTTTACCAGGCTGGTCGGGCTGATCTTCGGTGTCATCCCCGAATTTCAGAAACGAGGGGCAACATCAGGATTGATCCTGCGTTTTGAACAGGAAGTCGTTAAACCGGATTTTAATTATACTGACCTGGAAATGAACTGGATAGGAGACTTCAATCCGGCGATGATGAAAATCGCCGAACTGATCGGCTCGAAGATCAGGAAAACACACATCACCTACCGGTATTTGTTCGACCGGAACAAAAAGTTTAAACGGGCAAAAAAAGTCAGTTAGTTGTTTTTTATGAATTACAGATACATTCTTTTTTTCAGTTTATTGGCTATCCCACATGCCGCCATAACACAGGGCAAATATCAGCCGACACAGGCCTGTTGCGATATTACCAGTGAGATTCTGAATCTGAAAGTCATTACAGCAAAAAACAACATCAGGGAACAACTGAAAAAAACACCGGAAAATTATTATCTGTATTACCTCGATCAATATGCTGATTTTGTCAATCTGCTGATCGCTCCCAACGAAGACAAATACAACCGCTTCAAAGACAATTACAACGCTTACCGCGATATTATGGATGAGGGAGAAAACGATTCCCCGTATTATTATTTTATCAAGTCATCCATGCAATTGCAAATGGGAATGGCCAAACTAAAATCGGGTGACTACCTTTCGGGGATCAATCTTGTTTTCAGATCTTACAAAAATACAAGGAGAAATACCGGGAAATACCCTGACTTTTACGGCAACAAAAAAATGAACGGCCTGTTCAACCTGATTCTTTCCAACATACCCCCTATCATCAGGGGGCTGGCAAAGATGTTTGGCGTAAAACCAACCGGGCAGAACCCGATTGATTTGCTGCAAGGCTATAAGAATGGCGTGAAAAACAAACCAGGATTGACCGCAGAAGCGGATATTTTTATCTCACTTGCCTATCTGCTGGAAAAAGAACCGGAAAGAGGCTTTACGTATATTTCATCTTTAGAACCATCAGAATACAACATCTTTCTCATTAAATATTTTTACGGCAATCTGGCTTATCATGCCCGTAATAATGAAAAAGCTTTAGAAGTTTTTCGCACGATAAACATAAACCGGCTGGAGGTTCCTTTTTATCCGTATTATTTCCTTTACGGTAAAATCCTGATGAACAAACTTGACCCGCAGGCGGCAGAATACCTTCAAAAATTCATTGATGAAACCAACGGAAACGATTACCTGAAACAGACGCACCTATATCTTGCATACTATTATCTGCTGAAAGGTGAAAAAGAAAAATACGACAACGAATTGCTGCTTGTCCTGAAATCGGGATCGGATAAAACCGAACGCGACCGGGACGCTTTGTGTGATGCCGGGTCCGGTTATACGCCTGACACGACCTTGCTTCAGGTCAGTTTTCTTGAAAAAGGCGGCTACTTTGACAAAAGCAAAGAAAAATTAACCGGCTACAAATTTTCGTTACGACAACCAACGCCCGATAAACTGAACTATATGTTGCTGAACGGTAAAGTTGCCTTGGGGTTCCACGACACGATCAGCGCTACCGGCTATTTTAAAGAAGTCATTGCCATGGGGGAAAAGGAGAAATATTACTTTGCCTGTGATGCGGCTTTACACCTCGGGATGATCTATGAAAACCAAAATGATCAGGGAAGCAGCAGGTTTTATTATAAACTTTGTGAAAACCTTTATCATTCCGATTATTACGAATCCATCCTCGATAAAGCAGAAAAAGGTTTGGAACGTACCGAAAGAAAAAAGAAGGATTAGAACATTTGCAGCCCAACTATCCACAAAACAAAATCTTAGTATCTTTAGCCCGCATTTATCAATTCAATACATTAACCATGATTCACAGATCAGTCCGGATTGTTTTCTCTTTGGTGCTCCTTATTGTTTTCAGTTTTCCGGCCATGTCGCAGGAAACCAAAGAAAAAATCATGATATCCCCCGAAGGTGATACGACCATTATAAAAGCGGTCGCTCTCTCACAGATCACCTCTCACATTGAAAATGCTTACGACAAAATTAAAACAGTAAAGAAGGTGCTGGCTAACAACCAGGACCTCAACGGGTTTGATTCGATCTACATTGCGGGGATGAAATATCTTGAAGAGGAAAAAGACAAGATCAATAAAAAAGCAGATAAGTTAACACTCATTGAGATTGATAATTTGCTGAAACAATGGCACGCAAACCAGGAAAAAGCAAACCAGTGGAAAGAAAAGATACAGGCACGCATAAAAATACTGAATGACAATAAGTTCATTGTATTAGTATTAAAAGAACAATCCATTCTTACTTATAATAACCTGCGGAAAGCGGGTGTACCCAACAAGGTGCTCTCAAGTATCTCGGAACTGATCATCAAGCTGAAAGACCTTGAAAAGGAAATCAAGGAGGAACAGAACAAAACACTGGCCATGCAAAACAACATCACCAAGGTTTTGCTCTTTATTGACCAGATAATGAC
>JAOZOO010000113.1:0-5808 GCA_029933225.1 Bacteroidales bacterium
GACATCACCAAAATGGAAGTGGATGCCATCGTGAATGCGGCCAACACCCGGTTGCTCGGCGGCGGCGGGGTTGACGGCGCCATCCACCGGGCGGCAGGTCCGGGACTGCTTGAGGAGTGCCGTACGCTGAACGGCTGCCCCACCGGCTCGGCCAAAGCCACCAAAGGATACAACCTGCCGGCAAAATATGTAATTCATGCCGTAGGGCCGGTGTGGCGTGGAGGACACAAAAATGAAGCGGCTCTGCTGAAAGGTTGTTACACAACCAGTCTGCAGATTGCCAAAGACCTGGGATGCAAAACCATTGCCTTCCCCAACATCAGCACGGGCATTTATGGCTATCCCAAACAACAAGCTGCTGAAATCGCCATCGGCGCTGTGAAAGAATTTCTGGAAAGCAACGACCTGCCCGAAAAGGTTTATTTTGTCTGTTTTGATGAGGAGAATTACAGGATTTATGAGAAGCTGCTGGATGAGGGAAGAGAAATTTAACTTTTAAAAAATTCCCGGATATTTACTACAAATCAAATACCATGATTTGGATTCGTAATTATAAAAAGTCCTGGTTTGATAAAAAAATTCAGAAACCGTATATTTGCTAAAAAATAAAATCATGCAAACTATCAGATTACGGATTAATGATAAAATTTATAATCATTTAATGTGGTTTCTCAAACGCTTTACGAAAGAAGAACTTCAAGTGATCAGAGAAGATAATGAATTTCTTTCGGTAAAAGAATATTTAAATCAGGAACTTGAGAAGGTTGAAAACGGTAAAGCTGGTTTTTTAACAATAGATCAACTGGATGATGAATTAGAAGCCACAATCCGGAATTATGAAACTTAAAATAACAGATTCATTCAGGGATAAACTGAATGACCAAATTAAGTTTATCGCTAAAGACAAACCCTCTGCCGCCCGAAAATTTAAAACGGAATTATTAAAGCGAATTAGAGAAATACCACGAACGCCTTACCGCAACAGAAAATCAATTTTTTTCGACAGAAATGAAATCCGCGATTTGATTTTTAAAGGGTACATTATTGTTTACAAGATAAATGAAAAAGAAAATATAATCGAGGTGTTTGGCTTTACGAAATATGAAGACAATCCTTTCGGGTAATTCGATGAAGGAAGAGTGTTCAAAGCATGGAGTGCAAGGATTATGGATTGATTGATTCTGAAAAATTGACTTTTTGGACGGCTCCTTTTAATCATATCATCTTCCAAAACTCATTCAGTTTGTTTCCAACGTTTAGAAATTTTGGTTTCGGATTTGTTTAGGTCAATTAGCAATTGGGTCAATTAGAAATTACCTCCCTCGGAAATATAATTCTCCATCACCCCGCAAACACGTGCCGAGAAACGGGTTCCCGACTGTAGCATTTCGGTAAACTTTGTTTTGGTGAGTCTTTTCTTTTTCGGGTCTGTTTGCCCCGACTCTTTATCATGACCGTTTCCCCGCTGGTCGTACTTCTTTTCAAGATAATGGATCATCCCTGCCGTGAAGGCGTCACCCGCTCCGATTGTGCTGACCACGTCCACTTTTTCAGCCGGTAGCTGAATTCTCTCGTCATCAATAAATCCGGCAACTCCGTTTTCCCCCAGCGTCAGGACAAAAATAGCTTCGGGATTTATCTTCCTGATCTCTTCATAATATTCATCATAGTACCTTTCCCCGAAAATAGTTTCAAAATCCGCATCTGAACCTTTCACAATATCCGCAAAGGCGATGTTTTCCTTTAGTGATTGCATCAAGGTACCTTCCTCAAGATCATGCTGGCGGATGTTGGGGTCATAAATCATGAAAACTCCTTCTTTCCGGGCTGTTGCCAATATCTGCTTGACCTGCTCACGGATAGCCGGGTCAAGGGAATACAGCGAACCGAAAGCCAGGATACCGTCACCTGAAAAGTGTTGTGGGATAAGCAATCTGCGCTTTTCAGGATAGGTTTTGTAAATGGAAAAAGAAGGGACTTTGTTCTTGTCGAGATACGCCAGCGCCACAGTGGTTTGCTGGTGGTAATACTTTTTGACATACTTTGTCCCGACTTTGTTCTCCTTGAGAAATTTCAATACCAGCCCGGCTGTGTCATCGTCACCAAGCTCGCTTATCAGCGAAACCCTCACTCCTGCCCTGCCCAGCGATACGGCGGTATTCAGCATGGAACCGCCGGGCCGGGCAACAATTTTTTCCGGATTGTCAATAATGATATCCAGCAATGATTCGCCGAGGGTGTAAACCATGATTGTTTAAATTTTGGATTTGTACAAATATAAAAAAACCTGTCAGGTTTCAAACGCGCTTGCGGGCGGAACTCTGCACCTAATATTTTCTCCGAAACACTGCCGGAGGCAGGATATATTTTTGCCAGACACGTCAGTGTCTGGATAATTGGATATTAAAAGCAGAGTTTCATAGGAACGAAATATCTAACCGGATTAGTGACTTTTGGGTCTGTCAGTTATTATGCCGTTCCTACGGAACTCATTTTCATTAGTTTGGATTCCAGAGACCTACGCCCCTGGTTAGAACATTCCATCCCTATGGGATGGCCTAAAAAGATTAATCCTTCGTAATTTAACCGATGAGTAAATGCAAACACCAGGCCGGCATAATGATATCTTTTCAGACCTTCAAGAAATTCAATATAAAAACCTTTCTAAAAAATCCCGAAAACACCGTGCGGTGTGATGCCGAGGAAACGGTACCAGGTTTCGCCCATCAGGATATTGACAAACCAGCCGATGGCCAGCATGGTGATACCGAATTTGAAAGTATCGGTTAAACTGTATTGATCGGTCTCGTAAAGCAGCGCTGCCGGCTTACTGTTGAAAGGCAGCATATACACGTGCTCAATCAGAAATGCCACAGGCAGTGCCAGACTGATCACGCTGAAACCAAACCGGTTGGCCACGCCGATGGCAATGGGGATAAAGATCATTGTACGCATGGTCTTCGACTGGAAAAACAGCGCACTGAAAGCCATGGCAAATGTCAGGGAGAGGTAGAGCACCCAGAATGGCGTGTTGGCGCCGTATCCCAATCCGTCGAAAATGGCGTTCACCGAAATATTAGGAAGGTCGGTGAACTTAAAACCCGCTCCCAGCGTGTAAGCGCCTGCCGAGAAAAGCATCAGGTGCCACGGGATGTCCACATCGTTCCATTTGAGGATGCCGATACCGGGCAGCAGGGCAATGACCGCCCCGAGAAAAGCCACAGCCGTCGGACTGATTCCGTGGTACTTATCGGTTGACCACAATGCCAGGATCGTCAGGAACAATACAGCCGATTTGATTTCCTGAAAATCCATCTTGCCGAGCTTATGGAGCTCTTGCCTCAAACGCTCCATACCACCGGGAATCTGCGGTAACCGTTCTCCCTTTTTCAGCGGAAAGAATATCCTTGTTGCCACAATGTAGCCAAGGAACATGAGCAGGATGGCAACCAGAAAATTACCTTTCATCCAGTCGGTAAAGAAAATATCCACACCCGTGGCGCCGGTGATCAATGCTGCGGCAAGCAGGTTGGCTCCCGATCCTGTCAGGAAACCGCTTGCACCGATGTTGATGTAAAACAGGTTCTGGAGGACAATGTTACGTCCGAAATTGTTTTTCCTGTCTCCTCCCCTTGCGCCGTAAATGGCAGCAATGACCATAAAAATCGGCAACAAAATGGCTGCTTTGGCGGTGGTTGCCGAAATGAATGCAGACAACACCACATTGATAAACAAAAAGCTGATGAATATGGACGACGAATGCTTTCCGAAATGGACGATGAACCAGAGGGCAAACCGCTTGGCCAGCCCTGTTTTCACCAGCATACTGGCCAGAACGAACGACATGATGTTCAACCACATCACTTTGTGACCCAACTGGGCGTAAGCCTGTTTTTCAGGCAAGACGCCGGTCAGCACCAGACTGATGATAATGATCAGCGAAGTCAAGTAGTTGGGGATGGCCTCGGTGAGCCAGAGGAGAATGCCCACAACAAAGATCGCCAGCATGGCAATGTTGATCCTCGAAAACTCCGCTCCGCCAATCTGATCGTAAACACCTTTGGCATATTCACTCAATGTGGACGGGTCAATATCAAGCAGAAAAGACGGTTTGAAAATGAAATAGATCAGGATGAAGCTGATGACTGCCAGCGGCCCGCCGATCATAGCGAGGAAGGCCTCAACTTTCGATTTAGTCCGTTTGGGAAGTTTCTCAATCCGGTAATTGGACATATCCAACGGATCGAAACCGTTTTCTTCCACCAGTCCTAAATCCTTTTCATTTGTGGGATCAATGTCTTTGTTTTCGTCAAATGTATTGTCGCTCATAATGTTTTCAAATTCTGAAATAAGAAATTAGAAATCAATAATCATACATCAGTGTTTGGAATTTTGAAAAAAGAGTAGGGTGTGGCGGGTTACATGCCTGCTTCCAGAATCTTTCTGTCTCGTAACCCGCAGAGCATTATTCCTGTTCTACATCCATCAATCTGCTACAATCCTTCGACAATTTCAGGAAACCTGTCAGGTTCATCTGCCCCGCTTTCCTTTCCTGCAAACCTGACTGGTTTCTCTCGCTCCTAACCCTTAACACCCAACCCTTAACACCCAACTCTTAACACCTAACTCTTAACTCCTACCACTTCTTAAACGGATTCTTCATCAGCATGGAGTTGAAGTAGCGGACATCGCCGGTCACTTCTTCGCCCAGCCAGTCGGGTTTTTCAAAAGGATGATCTTCCGAAGGCAGCTCAATTTCAGCAAGGGTCAGCCCTTCGTTGTCGCCGTAAAATTCATCCACTTCAAACTTCAGCCCGCTTTTTTCGGGAACGATGTAGCGGGTTTTGTCAATTACGCCGGGCTCGCAGATTTGCAGCAGGGCTTTGGCGTCTTCCACGGAGATTTCTTTTTCCCACTCATAACGGCTGGCGCCCGATTCGTTGCCGATGCCTTTGATGGTCAGAAAGCCCTTGTCGCCTTTGATCCTTACACGAACCGTACGTTCCGGAACCGATGATAAATAGCCCTGAATTATTCTTGTCTGTTTGGTTACAAAAGGTTTGAAATCACCTTTGACCAAAAATTTTCTTTCTATTTCCTGTGCCATGTTTTTGTTTTTAATTAATTCGCCAGTTTTTTATCACTCATCCCGATAACCCGTTTGATAGCCTGGAGGTAGTTGATGTTTTCCACACCTTCCAGTTCGAGGTCGATGATGGTTTTTTTGATGTCCTCCACTTCAGTGGATTCAGAGTTGACGGTCACCACCATGGCGCCGTTGATCCAAACGTTGGCGTATTCGCAAATGGTGTCGTTCACCATGTATCCGTAACGCTCCTTTTCCACATCAACCGCCTGAAGATCGGGATGATTCTTTACGATTTCGAGGAACTCTTCGAGTGTGTATTCTTCTTTTTCCAGTTCGGGTAATCCTTCCACTTTAAAAGCAGGGAACACATCATTTTTCAGCACTTCGGCTTTAATGGGAAATTCGCCTTTCATCAGCGGGTTCCACTGTTCCAGGCCGTCCACTTCCTGAACGAAGGTTTTGATATCCATTTTCCCGTCACGTATCTTTGTGTTGTTCACATCATTTGTTTTGGATACGATGTAAATCTCCTGCGAGTGGCGTTCCCACACTTTCCGTGGAACAGGAACGGACAGGCGCGACATTAAAAAGGCCGCTTCGTCAAAATCTCTTCCGAATGTTCTGAATTCAAACCGTGGCTTGGAAGCTTCGCCAATTGTTAATTTTTCTTTTGTCATTTTTTTAATTATTAATTGTTATTGTTTTGTTATTTGTCATGC
>JAOZOO010000113.1:5908-11075 GCA_029933225.1 Bacteroidales bacterium
TACTTTTATCTTGAATAAGGTCATGCAGTTGTCATTTGCCCTTCGGGCGTCATGCGTTGTCATTCGATAGTCATCTACTTTTATCTTTTATCTTTCTACTTTTATCTTGAATAAGGTCATGCAGTTGTCATTTGCCCTTCGGGCGTCATGCAATGGTCATGTGTTGTCATTTTTTGAGTCTTGGCTCTTGTTTCTTGTTTCTTGATTCTGTCAAAACTCCTTTGATTTCCAGCTTTTGGGCAGGTTAACCAGTCCCATGATCCTTTTCAGCGCCAGGGGATAATTCACATTTTCCACGCTTTTTTCAATTCCCAGTTTCTTTTTCACCTTCAGGACTCTTTTCGGATCTTCGGCTTCGATGCAGATCGTTTTGATGCAGGCCCCGTTAACCTTGACCTCAGCTATTTCGGTAATACACTCCCTGACCGTAAAGGCGTGTCTTGTCTTGTTTACCCAGGCAACACTCAGATCGGGATCAACCGATATCAACTCTTCGATAAACTGCTCGAGGGTGTATTCTTCCCTTGCCAGGACAGGGCTTTGCACTCCCAGCGAAGGAAAAACCACCGTTTTGATGACATTGGCTTTCAGCGGGAATTCGCCGACCAGAAAAGGATTCCATTGCTCCAGTCCGTCCTGCACATGTTCAAGCACCTTGATATCCATCACCCCTTCCCTGATCTTGATATTGTTTTTCGGATTGCCCGAAGCAAGCAAATAAACCGATGTCATCTGCCTGGTTTTTTCTTCTTTGGCCAGTTCTTTTATACGGTTTTCAATCCCGTCGAGGTTGTTGCCGAATATCCTGAATTCGTACCGGGGTTGCGCAGTTGTAACCATTAGTTTAAGATTTTAAATATAAATAACTCTGCTGTTTTGTCATTGACAAGATATACCCGTTGATTGTCAACATCCACTGCGATACCTTCAAATTTCGTTAAAGGCAACGGATACTCTTTCAACACTTTGGCATTATAATCACATTTGTAAAGCGCCTGTGATTCATCGCTGACGATATAAACCAGCGCATTTTTTGAGTCCACGTAAATGGCCGAGTAATCGGATGCAAAATGCAGTTCCGTTGTGCTGATGTTCCCAAAAGCGTTGTTCCACACGATCATTTCGCCGGGCATGTCTTCATTCACAAGGTAGTAGGCCTTGTTGTTGTTATTGAACGAAATACCTTCCAGCCCTTTGTTTTCGGTGTTTCCGCCGGTGACGATGTCAAATCTTTCCTGCTCGGTTCCGTCGGCATAATCCAGGAAAACGACCTGTCGTTTTCTTTCTTCTGCAACGGCAACGGTCTGTTCGTCAGGATTGAATGCAACGCCCTCAAGATCTGAACCGGTGTAAGCAAGTTCCCTGATGATGTTTCCCTGCAGATCGGTTTCATAAACTTTGTTGGTGTTGTCGCTGACCATCAACAGGGTTTTTCCATCCGCTCCGAAAGAGAGGCCGGAAGGTTCGGTAACGTTCAGGTTAAACTCATCAACTTTTTCGAGCTTGCCCGGAGGGTTAACAGGCGGCAGATCACCCCCCTCATCCTTCTTACAGGAGTTGATCATTGCCAGAAGGAAAAGGGTGATGATAAGTAAATAATTTATTTTGAATAATGTTTTCATGAGTATCCTGCCGCCTTTTTTGTGTTTAATTATTGCTTGAACCCGGTGTCGGCGGGCGGCTGCTGTCTTTTTTAAATACGATCCATGCGGCATTTCCGTCACCGTCACGTCCCATGGAATCATCCGTCGGAGGCGCACCGAGGTCACAACCGGTGTTGCAATAGGTATAACCCTCTTTGATCTCCGTACCGTTTTCCGAGATGCCTACTGACTCGCCACCACCGCTCAGTTTGAAATCGGTATGGATTCCTTCGCCAATACCGTCGCAGATGATGATCAGATAGCCGTGTCCCGGAACTGTTGTCGACGAGGGATCATCTTTAGGTAACTGATATTTGGCCGGATCATCGAGGTCATCGGTAACGTACCAGCCACCCATGTCGATAGCGGTTTCGCCAGTGTTGTAAATTTCGATCCAGTCGGGGAATGTTGCGCTGGGATCTTCACCCGGAATGCTCCAACTGTCGTTGCTGGCCATAAACTCGTTGATCACCAGCGTACCGGCCACAGGGGCGCTGCCGTCATTGGATTTCCCGGGTGTTTTGGTTGCCAGGACAACCCAGGTTGCGACTCCGTCGCTCTCGCGTCCGAAAGACTTGTCATCTTCCAGGCCGTTGAAATCGTCCGACTTGTCAATTTCCTTTTTATCCGGATCGTAAAGCGCCACAAAATTGTCTTTCGACGAACTTAATCCCATATCAATAAACACTTTGCCATCCTTAATCTGGGTAACCATGTCATTACCGTTTGCATCGGCGGCACCACAGATCAATACGAGGTATCCTTTAGGAGGAATGGTGGTAACCGTGGGGTTGTCGGTGGGAATTTGCTGATATTCACCTTCAACACCCGGGGCATCGGTAATGAACATCCCGCTCACATCAATGGCTTTTGTACCTGTGTTGTACAGTTCAATCCAGTCGGTGGCACTGCCGGATTCATCAACATAATAAGGTTCGGTAACATCTTTGGTGATCAGTTCGTTGATCACGATGCCGCTGTAATCCACCGGTGGCGGAGGTACCGGCGTCGGTTGCTCGTCTTTTACACAGCCCGAGAAGAACAGGGCCGTAATGATTGCGATAACTATATATTTCTTCATTTTCTTTAATTTTAAAAGTTACATTTTCAATAACCGGGTTAAAAATCTATTTCAATACGTGCCTGAATCATACTGAAGTCAATACCTCCCTTTCCGGTGGGCGTGATATCCTGGCCGTCTCTGATGTCGTAAGTCAGGTACTTGCCTTTCCCGTCGGCCCAGCGGTCGTGGTTGACGTAAGAATAATCCAACATGATCTTCACATTGTAATTGAAATAATAATTCAATCCGATGGTATAAGCTTCACCTGAACCACCGGGGATATAAGGAACCCTTTCGTCATCTTTGAAACTGTTGGCGTTGATGTAAGTATATCTCACAGCCACTTCCAGAGCGCCTTTTTTGTTGTTCCTGAAATAGATTTGTGAAAATTCGCCTTCACCCATGTTGTAATAATAATCGGCATTCATGATCAGAAAACCGGCATAGGCAAAGAATCCGCCGATATCGGGTTTGTCTTCTCCGTCAGCAACTTTGTCTTTGTCTCTGAAAATTCTTCCTTTCATGTATTCACCTCCGACCTTGAAGTTCTTCACGGCATAAGCCAGTTCGAAGTTGTACAAAACGGCTGATTTTGAATCTTCAATAAAATCGGTGTCGATGTATTTTTTACGGTTGATGGATGTTTCCGCACGTGTTGAGAAGCGGAAGCTGTTCACCGGGTCGCCCAGCTCGGGTAGTTTGGGTTTTCTGTAGGAACCCGAAGCGCCGAAGTGCAACACCATCCGGTCTTTTTTGATGGGGGCCCAGGCCACACGTGCCGTAGCCGACCAGCCCGAGTTGGTTCCGAATTTTTTATTTTGGTCCTGCATCAGGTCGTTGGCCACCTCACTGGAAAATAAACCGCCTTCAACAAAGTAATGATTGCCAAAACGGCGATAAGAAATACCGATGTGGCGTGAGGGGTCCATTTTGCTGACCATCGGCCTTTCGATGAAAGTGAGGTAACGCGAAGTGGTCGTCAGCTCCATGGAAAAGGGCTCTTTGAAGTTACCCACTTTGAGTTGCCATCTGTTGCCAATGTAACGGACGAAAGCATCTTTAATGTCCACTTCGTTGTAAGCAAAATCGAAGTCGATTTCACCACCCCAGTGTCCCCACAGGATGGTTTTCATGGCAAACCGCATCCGGCGGATATTTACGCCGCTTCCGATTTTGTTATCTTCCTGTGTGTCGGTGTCGTAATTGGTATAGGTGTTGTCACCAAAATAAGCGGCGCCGTCAATATAAACACGGTTGTCGAACCAGTATTTGAACCGTTTGTCGTTTGACGAAAGCATCAGAATACCGTCGCGTGACTCGGGATTCAACGAAACCCTGACGCCTATTTCCTTGCCGTAATCGTTTTTTACCTTTGTGGCGATCATATAAACCACGATGTCGCTTGGTTTGTTTACGTTCACATCCTGACGTCCGTAACTGTCTTTTATGAATTCAAGTGTAACAGGAAATGACGGCACCTCAATGCTGAAGAAACCGTCACCATCAGTGAGTACTGCCGTGGAGGGTTCACCTTTGATCTGAACCGTAACATCCCGCATGGGGGTACGCATGCCAACGGGAAAAACCCGTCCCGTTACAATGTTTTTCTCTTGTGAAAAAACATTGCCGCTGAAAAGGAATACAAAAACCATCCCCAACAGCATGAACTTTGTGTAACTGCTTTTTTTCATTTGATTCGATTTTATGTTTAAAAATTTAAAAACAACAAATTGATTTCGGAGGCCAAAGTAAGGGTAAGAACAAATTCTGACCAAGAAAATGACCTATACAGTAACTCTACAAAAGAGGGTGTGGGGATTGTAAAGGAGGAGACAGGGTATGGAGGTAGGGGGATAAAGGTATAAGTCAGAATTTTAATGGAAAATGGGGAATTGGTTAATGGAGGTGGTTTAATGGTGCATTGGCTGAAGTGGAATGATGCAATTGCCGGCAATGGCCCGAATGCATCCGGATAAAGACAGGGATATGGTCAGGTAAGCAACGGTTCTATGGTTCTGCCGAATGGTGTGAGGGCAATTCCTGCCAGCTTAAAATGCTGCTTGCCCCAGGGAATGCCGATGATGGTGATAAACAACAACACGCCGAAAAAAACATGGGTCAGGGCGATCCAGATGCCGAAAAAGATAACCCAGATAAGATTCATGATTGTTGAAAGACAGCCGCCTGCCATTTCTGTTCGTCTGACATGGCTGCCGAAAGGCCACAGGGCAAGGATGCCTATTTTCATGATCTGAAGGCCGAAAGGAATGCCGATGATGGTGAGCATCAGCGCAACGCCTGCTGTAAAATACTCCATGGCGGTGGCAAACCCGCCGAGAAGGAGCCAGATGATGTTGCCGAGGAATTTCATAAGATGGAATTATTGATCCGCCAAAAGTAGGGATTTATTTCCGACTTACGGGTGACTGTCCGGCTGCACAGACGGGGTAATCTGACCTGA
>JAOZOO010000025.1 GCA_029933225.1 Bacteroidales bacterium
ACAATAGGTAGTGTCGTTTATTTCCTCTCTGTTGATAATGACTGAAAGAATGTTTTCAACTTGTTGTTTTTCAAGGAAAATGACAGGGCCTTTTGAACCATCCCAATAAAAAGTTTCCGTGTTAATTTGGATATCATCCCGGTCGAGATCAGCCATTTGAATGGCTTCAACAACAGAATTTGTTGTCGATGTGTATGAGGGGTATGCTTCAAATCCCCCTTCTTCGTTTCCCAGCGCAATTTTCATCGGCAACCACCATCCCCCGTAAATCAGGTCAAGGATGTCGTCCCCGTTTACATCAGCAAGTAAAATGCCGGAGCCATATCCGAAAGGTTCTGATATCCAGTCGGCGCTTCCTGAAGAGGGCACACCGTCAGGAAATGAATACATCCACACTTCGCCGTTACCCCCAAGCTGGTCATTTCCTGTCATGACTATTGATGGCACTTTGTCCGCTCCCGTAAAACCGATATCCAATGAATTAATATAGTTGTCCGGGTCTGTCGAATACCATCCTGCCGTGTCGGAAATGACACCTTCATTATTGGCAAGAAAAATATAATTGGGTGTGTCTTCACTGGAAAAAACCACATCCAGCAATCCGTTTTGGTCCATATCGCCGAAATCCACATCCAAAGAGCCAAAAGTAAAATTTGAGGTCCATTCGGGGTTGGTACTGAAGCTGCCATTGTTGTTGATGAAGATCTTCCCCGCATCATAAAGTTCTGAATACGGTTCACCGCCCGTTGTTGCCAGGTCAAGGTCACCGTCGCCGTCGGCATCACCAAAAGCACATGAGAAAGTATAAAAAGCATAAGATTCAAAAGAAGGTGTTCCTTCCAACTCGCCGCCCTGATTGTAATAAACTTTTACTTTCCCCGGATCGCTGAATCCTCCCGGGCCGATGTAAACCGATACGGCAACATCAGGCCATCCGTCATGGTTTACGTCACCTACAGCAAGATGCCCGTGGTAATCAATATCATCCGATTGCCAGTCGGGGTCTTTCGGAAAAGTGCCGTCCCCCTGATTGTAATAAACCACCAAATGCTGACGGGCCATGTCGTTTCCGTTGGCCACAATGATGTCTTTCCACCCGTCGCCGTTAATGTCGGCCAGTCCAAGGCCGGTTGATCTGCCGCCGGCAGATGATTCCCAGTCGGGCGTTTCCGGAAAAGAAATTTCCTGTGCAGTAACAATAATGGGTAGAAAAACAAGTGTGAAGATCATCCGGAATGTAGGGATTCGGTTCATGACAGTTGGATTTGGAATTGAATTAGTTTGCTCAAATTTAGCATAAATAACACAACAAGCACTTGCCGGTGTGATTGCCTTTATGGAAACATGGCCATTGACGGCAGGAACAAGGATAATTTCGGAGAAGATTATCAATTCACAGACAGGTTCTCTTATTTTGCCCAGTTTATGGTCGGCAGAAAATTTGCCGAGTAATTTTCTTTCGAACGGATTGTAAGCTATTCTCATTATAATGCTGTGCCCACAGATTCGATCAATGTGCAGGGCTATGATCATGATGTCCTTGGTGTTGGCGGGCACATGCGCTTCAAGCTTTCACCCCAGTCATCACTCATCATCATGTACAACATGCCGGTTTATATTGACGGTATTTCCGACAATGAGGTGACTTTAAATCCGTTTCTTCCCAATTTCGGGTTTGGTTACGAAATATCTACCAGCACACATGCCTTTCAGATATTTGTTACCACTTCAAACGGCATCATTCCACAGGATATTTATATGAATAATTCCAGTGACTGGACCAAAGGAGAGTTCAGGTTCGGATTCAATATTACCAGATTATGGAGTTTTTAAATGAATTGTTTAACTAAAATAGAATAAAGATGAAATCATTAAAGCAAATTATATCAATCGCCATTGCAATATTATTCGGTATTGCCCTGATGGCTTTTGTTATGCCGCAGGATCAAAAAGAAGGTGGCCCCTGGGAAATCCCGGCCAATTGCAACACCCATTCATAACCTGCGTCCGGCAAGAGAAACCTGTGAAGAATGCCACTGGCCCGAAAAATTTTACGACCGTAAATATGTGGTTCGTAAACATTATATCGCCGATGAGGAAAACTCGGAATGGGATATTCACCTGCTAATGAAAACCAGCCCCCAGTACCGGGCGCTCGGCTTGCAGGAAGGAATCCACTGGCATATTAATTCGAATGTAAAAATAAACTATGCCACCGTCAACAGCAAGCGCGATACCATCGTCTGGGTGAAATATACAAATCTCAAGACCGGGGAAGAGCTGGTATTCTCCGATGACAGCATTCCGGTGACACAGAAACAGCTTGATACACTTCAAATCAGGACCATAGATTGCCTGGATTGTCATAACCGGCCGTCACATAAATTCGAATCGCCGATCGTGTTTTTTGACGATGCCATGACAGCCGGGAGGTTACCGCAGGATTTACCCGATTTAAAGATTGCGGCTATGGATATACTTGATGAAGATTATCCCACGATGGACAGCGCTTTCAAGGCCATTGAAACCGGCATCAACGAGTATTATGAATTCATGTACGAGGAGATTTACGACACCAACAAAGCGGCGATCGAAAATGCGATTTCAGTTATCGAACATGACTATCAGCAAAATGTATTTCCTTACATGAAAACGAAATGGAATACCCATCTTAATCACCTGGGGCACCTTGAATCGAACGGATGTTACCGTTGTCACAACGACCGTTTCAAGTCGCAGAACGGTAAGAAGATCTCGCGTGAGTGCACCCTTTGCCATTACATCAAAGCACAAGGTCCCCCTGACAATAAGGAGTATGCCAACGGAAAAGTTGCACTCGAATTTGTGCATCCTGTTGACATCAAAGGGAAATGGAAACGGATATTTTGTTCGGAATGTCATGATAACCTTTATGAATAAAAACCGAAAGCGATTAATTTTCAATAACAGACAGTTTCTCGTAAACTGGTCATTTAATGCGTGTAATTTTAAATGAGGAGACCGGCTCAATGGGGCCGGTCTTTTTTTAAAGTTATGTATATCGACTACTGTATCCGGAAAATGATGATTGATACATTTACAGTTTAATAAGTTTCTTTGAAATAACCTGCTTTCCCTTTTTGATCTGAATGAAATACAATCCGGAGGGTAACGTTGAAATATCTATTTCCTGCTTTGATGAAAAACTACCGGTTTTTCTGACCAGTTTACCATTCATGTTGAAGATAGATATCAGTGCCGGGGTTTGTAAAGCCGGCTGCGTAACGAACATTACCTTGTTCGTTGCAGGGTTTGGATAGATCTGAATATCTGTTTCTTTGTCAATTCTTTCCTTTTGTTCACCAACAAGAAGATCGTCACGGTACCACAGACTGTTTTTGTCTGGTGCAGCAAAAAGCCTGTTGTCAAAAATGGCCACAACATCAACATAAGGAAAAATGGTAACGGGAAGGTTGCCGGAAACCTCTTGCCAGTTTTCCCCGCCGTCATAAGAGATTAAAACAAATACATCATAATAAGTGATACCCAGTTTGGCTCCTCCGATAACAATAGCTTCCCGGTTTACGTCAATATCAATACAGGACCAGTAAAAACCTTCGTCAGGATAATAAAGATCATACCATTCATATCCGTCAGGTGAGGTGATTAATTTATTGTAATAAGATAACCCATAGAATGTTTCGTCTTCCATAAAAAGATTGCCGCAATAATTAATGAGGGTATCAAAATGGATTCCGTCATCAGCTGAGGTTAAAGTCAGGTATTTTGAATCGGCGTAACCGCTTACAACAACAATTGAATCGGACACTGCCACATCGTAAATATTGATATGTTCAGGCAGGTCTGATAATTTATTCCAGATCAGTTCATTATTTTTTGCCCTGTACAAACCATGCACGGTACCGGCAAAACAATATTCATCCGAAGCAGCGATATTTCGGGGGTGTAAATTATCAAGACCTTCATTTCGTGGTTCCCACGTCAGACAGGCGTCGCCGGAAATAAAAAATCCGCTGTCGCTTGTAATGTAATACAAACTGTCGGTGGAAATCATATTATAACACCGGGTAAAACTGTCATTGTCCAGATACTCGAATGAATCCCCGCCGTCTTCCGACCGAAACAACCCTTTCCCGGTCAAAGCGTAAATATTCGGGCAAAAAACGGAAACGGAATTGATGTCGAGATGCGGCATCCCTTCATAGATTGGGAACCAGTCACTTTCGCCGTCCTTTTGAAACGGCCCCCATTTTGAGCCTGCAAAAAGTGTATGATTAAATGAATTCAGACATCTGATATCGGTAGTCTCCAGGCCATTGTTCATTACATTCCAGGTTCCTTCGTTTAAATAAAATACACCTTTTTCCCCGCAACACAACAAGGTGTCGTTGTAGATATATAATTCATCTATGTTACTGATGGGCAACCCGGCATTCCTTGAAATCCATTCTTCATTATTTTCTGATAAAACGTAAACACCTTCTGCCGTTGCCCCCCATAAACTGTCATTATATTCCACAATGCTGAATATTTCATTTCCAAAATATTCGGGAAGTCCTTTCCGCGTAATGGATTCCCATGTTTGGCCGGTATCATCCGATCTGAAGATCGAATCATATTTATTATCTCCAACAAACAAAACAGTGTCATACGAAAGGACAAAGACCATTTCCATTTCCGGCAGGTTATCACCAATGACTGTCCAACTGTCACCGTTATCATTTGAAATAGTCACACTATTCCACCGGGAAAGGATCAGACTGTTTTTAATTGTAACGAAATGCCTGCTATTGAAATAATCTCCCTGAATATTTTCCCATGTATCACCCTGATCAAATGATCTTACGAAAGTATAGCGACTCATGCCAAACAAGACAGTATCGGTTTTTTTAATGACACCGATTCGTATGTCGGATTTGCTGTGCCACGATTCCTCTCCAAGCTCCTTATAATAATAGCCATTGGAACCACTACAGACAAAAATCGTCGAATCGAATATTTTAATATCCGAAACATGCATTCCGTCCAGTCCCTGACATGTCGTCCACTGCGCACTTATTTTTAAGGAAAGAATAGAAAGAAGAATAAATAAAGCTGCAAAAAACGTCTTGAATTTCACTTGTTTGATTTGTGTTTATTGAAGTCAATACAAATATACTGTATTTCAATGAAAAGGACAAACTGCAATGATTGGGAAATGATGACAGGAAAGAAATTTGTATTCATTATTGTTGATATGCCTACCTTTGCCTGTCATGATTTATCCGCGCCATTTTGAGCAGAAAGTTGACTTCACCACTGTGAGGGAAATGATAAGGGGCTATTGCATCAGCCCCATGGGGAAGGATTATGTGGACAAAATCCGTTTCTCCTCCAATAAAGAGGTGATCGTCAGGCTGCTTGAGCAGGTAAGTGAATTCAAGAATATTCTGCTTTCAGGTGAACCGTTTCCCGCACAGGACTATTTTGACCTGCGAGGGGAGCTTGCCCGCCTGAAAACACCGGGAACATACATTGAACCCGGGGCCCTTTTCGACCTGAAGACCTCTCTGAATGTGGTCAGCCGGATACTGGATTTTATCAGGAAAAAAGAGGATGACGCTTTTCCCCGGCTGAAAGCACTTGCTGCAGAGGTGGATTGGCCGGAAGAAGTCCCGGAATATGCGGAGTGGATCATTGACGATAAAGGTGAGATCAGGAGCAACGCTTCCGAAAAACTGGCGGAGATCAGAAAACAGTTGGAAGCCAAAGAGAGGCAGGTGGTTCGCGAAACAAAAAAAGCCTTTACGCTGGCAAGAAAATCGGGATGGATACCCGAGGATGCCGAAATCACTATCCGCAACGGCCGGGCCGTCATTCCGGTGAAAGCGGCTGACAAACGTGCATTCGAAGGATTTGTTCACGATGTTTCGGCTTCGGGACAAACCGTGTTCATCGAACCGGCCGGCTCGTTTGAGATCAATAACGAGATCAGGGAACTGGAAAACGAAGAGAAACGGGAGATCATCAGGATACTGACTGCCTTCACCGACCGGATCAGGCCCTATCTGCCGTCTCTGTTCAGCGCATATCGTTTTTTGGGTCTTATCGATTTTATCCGTGCCAAAGCGCTTTTTGCCGTGAAAATTGAAGCAGATAAACCCGAAATCTCTGACGAAAAAAAACTGGGACTGAAATATGCCCGTCACCCCCTGTTATATCTGACGCATAGCGAAGCCGGTAAAGAAGTGGTTCCGCTCGATCTGGAACTGGACAAGGCACACCGTATCCTGGTCATCTCCGGGCCCAATGCCGGCGGGAAATCGGTTTGTCTTAAAACCGTCGGGCTGCTGCAATACATGGTCCAGTGCGGGCTGCATGTTTCCTGTTCACCCGACAGCATTTTTCCGCTT
The DNA here is from genome assembly GCA_029933225.1 of Bacteroidales bacterium. Lineage (GTDB taxonomy): Bacteria > Bacteroidota > Bacteroidia > Bacteroidales > F082 > JAADID01. Next base: position 6,393 of record JAOZOO010000025.1, read on the forward strand.
TTCGAGAACCTGTTCATTGACATCGGTGACGAGCAATCGCTTGAAAATGATTTGAGTACTTACAGTTCACATCTGCTGAACATGAAATTTTTTCTCCGTCATGCCAACGAGAATACCCTGTTCCTGATTGATGAGTTCGGGACGGGAACCGAGCCCCAGCTTGGCGGCGCCATTGCCGAAGCCACACTGGAACAACTGAATAAAAAAGAAGCATTTGGCGTGGTCACTACCCATTATACCAACCTGAAACTGGCAGCCCAGCGGATGGATGGGCTGGCCAACGGCGCTATGCTGTTTGATTCCAAAGCCATGCAACCGCTCTATCAGTTGCAGATCGGAAATCCCGGCAGCTCGTTTGCCTTTGAAATCGCGAGAAAGATAGGTTTTCCCAATTATGTGCTCAACAAAGCCAAAAAGAAGAGCGGGGGTAAACATGTGACCTTCGATAAACAGTTGCAGCAATTGGAAGTGGATAAACTGACCCTCGAAAAAAAGCAGGAGGAGGTGAATGCCACTGACCGGCAATTGTCCGATATGGTGGAAAAATACACCAACCTGATGGAAGAGATCAAAAAGACAAAAAAGCAGATCATCAAAGAAGCGGAAAAAGAAGCGTTGAAAATCGTTGCCGAATCCAATAAAGCCATCGAAAGAACAATTAAAGAAATCAGAGAAGCCGGTGCCGATAAAGAAAAAACAAAAGAAATAAGGAAAAAGCTGGAGCAGAAAAAACAAAATCTGGAAAGCCTGGTACTGGACGAAGAAACTCGAAAAACAGAGAAAAAGAAAAAGCCGGAACCGGAAAGAAAAAAACAAGATAATGATGACGAGCCATTGAAACCGGGAGATTTTGTGCGCGTAAAAGATACCGACATCATCGGTGAGTTATTGTCGGTTGAAGGGGAAGATGCTATTGTGGATGTCAATGAGATCAAATTGAAAACATCATTGCGGAAGCTTGTGAAAACACAAAGGGCGCCGTTCAAAAAGATTTCCTTCCGTTCCAAACAGGCACATCGCAGCATTTTGAATGAGATCAGTGAAAAAGCGGCACATTTCAATCTGACCATTGACTTGCGGGGTAAACGCGGAGAAGAAGCACTGGAACTGTTAAAAAAATATATTGATGATGCCATTTTGCTGAATATCGGAGAAGTTAATATCTTGCACGGCAAAGGCGACGGGATCCTTCGACCGCTTATTCGCGAGTATCTCGGCACGGTGGAGGAAATAAAGAATTTTAGTGATGCACCCCTCGAAACGGGTGGTGCGGGAATAACCAGGGTATTTTTTCGTTAATAAAAAAAGACAGAGAAAGATGAGTTATTTTTTGTGGAGCATAGCAGGCATTTTGGTTGTTTTGTTCATCATTTCTTATGTAAAGAAAGTCAGGTTGCTCAATGAAGCCAACCAAAAAAAGCAGAGCGAAAAGATCATTAATCTGACGGATGACAATTTTAAAAAGACAATAAACAAAGGAGTGGCCCTGGTTGATTTCTGGGCTCCGTGGTGTACACCCTGCCGCATGCAGAATCCGGTCATCAATGACCTCGCTGATGAGTTTGACGGAAAAGTAAAGATATGCAAACTCAATGTGGACGAACATACAAAACGGGCAAAAGAATACCGGATAAAAAACATACCCAACATCCTGATCTTCAAAGACGGCGAACCCGTAAAACAGCTTATCGGCGCCAAACCCAAATTCCGCATTGCCAACGCACTGAAAGAAGTACTGGGGGAGAGTTGATTTACGAAAACAATTGACGAAAACGAACTACGAAATGACTGAAGTATTTCTTAATCGGTATTTCCGCTCAGTTCGGGAATCAACATCCAAATTTCACTGGTTCTCCCTTTTACTGTGGCTTTGTATTCATCCATTAAGGTGGTCCAGGAACCTTCCCCGTTTATTTCTTCAAAATCCTTTTTAAATTGCGGGTCTTCATCAAAAGATGCCCATTTGTTAAAACCCCAAACGATAGCTACGTCTCTTTCGTTGTCAAGGTCGGATTCAGGATAATAAACCGAAAAAGTATGTTCATATTTTTTGGTCTCATATACATTTTTAACCATTTCCAGTATTTTCTCAAACCGGTAATCCTGCCATGATTCTATACTGTAAAAGGTAATGTTCAGTTTGTTAAAATTTTCATCATCCAGATTATAAGAGAATTTATCTTTTCGCTTCCAGGCAGAAGATTCATCTATGGATTGGATAGTGGGCATAACATTAAACATCCAGTCATTCAGATGTTCTTCCTTCAGGCGATCGAATGAATCCATATCGGTGTAAGTAACAGGGCCCATGGACCATACAAATGATCCGGCATTTGTTCCTGAATTCACCCACCATACGTTAGCGTAGCGAGGTCCGTCACCACTATGAAATTTCTTGTTGTGTTCACTCATGGCTTTGTTGAACTCTTTGTACCTTTCTGTTTTTACGGTCAGGTAGGTGTTGTCAAACATCGTGTAGTCGGTTTGTGCAAAAGTAAATGCAACAATGCCCAGCAGGGCAATAAATAATATTGTAAATCGCTTCATTAGGTAAAGTTTTAATTAGTAAGTTATTTAGCTGAATGAGGCTAAAATAATTACAATTAATCACACTGGCATTTGTTTAACATGTATTTAACAATAATGAAGATTATTTAACATGTTTTTCGCAATGAGATGGGGAGTAAGGTTTCCTCATTAACTCAAAGTTGTAACAGTATAAAAAGAAAACAAATACCGGGAGGTTGATTTGCGAAAATGATTTACGAAAACGAACTACGAAATGCTTTAAGCGGGACGCTTAAAGCGGGGCTGTATTTTTTTATCTTACCGTTTTAAGCATCCCGCTTAAAGCAAGGACCTTTGAACATGAAATACTAATCAAAAGATCAGCGGATTGACAAAAATGTCGTATATATGTCGCAAATAAACCGTTATCGCATTGAATATTATTTTGCCAATTGCCTTTGCTATTAAAACCGGAAAAGGGAAAATAAAGAACCTTTATCCGAACATTATAAAACTGATAAAATAACGGAAATTATTGAGAGTGTTACATTATCCCTTTATACCTCTATACCCATGAGCAAATGGCCAATCACTCCTTTACTATTCACTAATCAATTATACCATTTGTTGGCGGGGACTCCCGCACTCTGCCGATACCTCGGCATCGTTCGGAGCTAAACGATATATTTTGTTTTCCGTTTCAGTTATTGGCGCAACTTCACTAATCACTAATTTCCTCCCCCCAACCTCTCCCTGTCCTTTTTTGGTAGTTTCTTCACCACCTCATCATACGATTGATCGATCCATTCCCTGATCAGCCGGTCGTCAATGGTGCCGTCAATCATCACCGTATTCCAGTAACGTTTGTTCATGTGCCAGCCGGGAAGTACAAACGGATAATGTTCACGAAGTTCAACGGCTTTTTCCGGATCGCATTTCAAATTGATACTCAACGGCCCTTCCAGGTCTGTCAGGGCAAACATTTTTCCGCAAACTTTAAAAACCAGTGTGCTTTCGTCAAATGGAAAACTTTCGGTGGTTTCCGGTTTGGAAAGGCAGTAGATTCGTAACTCTTCTATATTCATTTTCAGCAGGTTCGCTAATCATTCCCAAAGATAAGATTAATTTTCAAAAGCATTAAAAAGGAAAAATATTTGCTTTTCATGGATTTTGATTTACCTTTGTAGTAAACGGAGATAAGTTTTCCCACTCCGGGAGGGGTTGTGGAAGATAACTTATCCCTTTTTTTTGGAAACCAACTGATAAAAATATGGGCCTCAAAGAAAAGTCGTCTGACCTCCGTCAGCGTATGCGCAGCGCATTAAAAGGAGGCGGCGAAAAAGCCATTGAAAAACAAAAAGCAACCGGAAAATTAACAGCCCGTGAACGTATACTGTCTTTGCTCGATCCGGGTTCTTTCCATGAATATGATCTTTTCGTCGAGCATGCCGCCAAGGACTTTGATATGGATAAAAAGTACCTTCCGGGTGACGGCGTAATCACCGGAACAGGAACAATTTATGATCATCCGATTTGTATTTATGCGCAGGATTTCACTGTGGCGGGCGGTTCGCTGGGGTGGATGCATGCCAAGAAGATCACCAAAATCATGGACCATGCCCTGAAGCTGAAGGTGCCGTTGATCGGAATCAACGACTCTGGCGGTGCGCGAATCCAGGAAGGGGTCAACTCACTGGCGGGTTACGGCGAGATATTTTTCCGTAATACGCTGGCATCCGGCGTCATCCCGCAGATATCCGTTATCCTCGGCCCCTGTGCCGGCGGCGCGGTGTATTCACCTGCATTGACCGATTTTGTTTTCGTGGTGGATAAAATTTCAAAGATGTTCATCACAGGTCCGGAGGTCATCAAAACGGTGATCGGTGAGGAAATATCAATGGAAGAACTGGGTGGTGCGCGTGTACATTGCGAAACCACCGGCAACGCGCATTTTTTTGCCGATAGTGAACAGCAATGCTTTGAGCAGATCAAGGAACTGATTACTTACATCCCATGGAATAATACGCGTAAAGCAAAACCTTTTCCGGCAAGAGATCCCAAGACCAAAACCTATAAACTTGACGATATCGTCCCGGATACCCCCAAGGAACCTTACGATGTCAGGGACGTGATCAAAGCACTGGTTGACGATTCCGAATTCCTTGAAGTTCAGGAGTTGTTTGCTCAAAATATTGTGGTCGGTTTTTCGCGTCTCAACGGTGAAACGGTGGGTGTAGTTGCCAATCAGCCCATGGTGCTGGCAGGCGTTCTGGATGTGGATTCTTCCGATAAAGCTGCCCGTTTCATCCGCTTCTGCGATGCGTTCAATATTCCTTTGGTTACGCTGGTGGACCTGCCGGGTTATCTGCCCGGTGTTGATCAGGAATATGCCGGTGTGATCAGACATGGGGCCAAAGTACTGTATGCCTATTCGGAAGCCACTGTCCCGAAGATCACCATCATCCTGAGAAAAGCTTACGGGGGAGGATACATTGCCATGTGTTCGCACCATTTGCGCGCTGACTTTGTTTTTGCCTGGCCCCTGGCTGAAATTGCCGTTATGGGTCCTGAAGGTGCAGCGAATATTGTATTCAGAAAAGAAATTGCCGCTGCCGAGAACCCGGACGAGGTTCGCCGGCAGAAAGTGGAAGAATACAAGGCAAAATTTGCAAATCCTTATGTGGCTGCTGCTTACGGCTACATCGATGCCGTCATTGAACCCGAAGAGACAAGAAATATGCTTCTTCATGCTTTACAGATTTCACAGGAAAAGACGGTGAGGATGCCCGAAAAGAAACATGGCGTTCCTCCGTTCTAAAAATTGATTTGACATGCCTGACGAAAATATAAAACCATTTGAGTTCCTGATGCTGGATGATGAGGTGTACAAAACACACCTGACCAAAAAGTTCAGGAACAGAAAAAAATATGAGCCGATAAATCACGGGTTGATAAAAGCTTTTATCCCCGGGACAATCATCAAGGTTTTCACGAGGAAAGGCCGGAAAGTAAACGAGGGCGATAAACTGTTGATCCTCGAAGCCATGAAAATGCAAAATATTGTCAAATCACCTGTTTCCGGAAAAGTGAAAGCCGTCCATGTGAAAAAAAATGAACGGGTACATAAAGATCAGTTAATGATCGTGATTGAGTAATCCGGAAGCGGTATCATTCGGGATTTCTGAAGATTTTATTTGTTGTCTCTATATAATCCAGGATTTCATCTTTACCAAGTCCTTTTTTGGCTGATGTTACGATGTAGTTAGGAAGTTGCTCCCAGTCTTTTTCCAGTCTTTTTTTGTATTTGTTCAGGTTGATGTCTTTCTCACGCAGGCTCAGTTTGTCCGATTTTGTAAAAAGTATGGTAAACGGTATTTGCGATACGGCAAGCCATTCCATAAACTCCAGATCGTTTTTCTGCGGTTCGTGCCGGAGATCGATCAGCAAAAAAAGCGTAAGCAGGTTTGTCCTTTTCAGGATATAATTTCTGATCATCTTTTCCCACTTTATTCTTTCCGATTTCGACCGTTTGGCGTATCCGTATCCCGGCAGGTCAACGAGGTACCACGATTTGTCGATAAGAAAATGATTGATGGTGATGGTCTTGCCGGGGCTGCCCGACACTTTGGCCAGTTTACGCCTGCCTGTCAGCATGTTGATCAACGAAGATTTTCCCACATTCGACCGGCCAATGAAAGCATACTCCGGCTTGTCGGGCGCAGGACACTGACTGATCTTTACCGAACTGGTAATGTACTCGGCATGATGGATGTTCATTTTTTAGTCTCCGTCCTTTTCGTCCTGGCGTTTTCTTTTTTTGACCGATTCCTTGTCGTAGCTCAAAAAATGACGTTCCTTTTTGATATCGTAAATATCCTCAACGGTAACCAGGATGCCCGTTTCTTCAACATTTCCGAAATGGGTATTCAAAGCCGTGCCAAAAGTTTTCATGGTGGCCGAAAGGTTCATATAAGCATTGAACAGGGGTGGTATGTTTTCTCCCAGTTTTCGCACTTTGTTGACCAGTATTTTATAATCTTCTTTGTAATTGTATCCCGTAAAGATGCTGTTCAGGATTTTTTCGCTGGTCGTGAGTTCAAGCGGATCGATAGGCGAGATGAGGTTGTCGGGATCGGGGAAATATTTGTGCATGAAAAACAGGATCAGATCGCGTGCAAAACGGTCAAAATCAGGATACATGGTTACTTTTCCGAACAAATACCTGGAATCTTCGTTTTCGACCAGCAAAGCGGCTATTCCGTCCCATAAATTGTCAAGGGCGTACATTCCGCGACGGAGATCGTAATTCGGCTGGTATAACGGCTGCACAAAAGAGCGCCCCAGTTCGATGGTATAAGGCAGATATTCATCAATAAATTTCTTCGAATATTTAAACAAGGCGCCTGTTGGAGAATGTACTTTATCCCCGTTGGAAACTTCAATGTCTTTGCCGTGAATATACCGGTATCCGCCGATTATCTCTTCTTCATCAGGGTCCCATAAAACCATTTGTTTAAAACAGTGGTCTCCGCTGTCATATTCATCCAGGTCGAGGGCTTTTCCCGTGCCGCCACCGGCATCGCGAAAAGTGATCTCACGTAAACGACCAATCTCACGCATGACATTGGGCGCATTGTGCTCGGTGATGACGTATATTTCGTTGTTTCCGTTATTTGTGTCCCGCAGAAAAGTATCTTCATTCAGCTCCTTTTTCAGCAAAGATTTATCAACGGGATTGATGATTGTTTCCATTTCCAATGGTTTTATTAAACATTAATACAAAGATAATGATTTAGAGTTTCAATGTATCATTTCCGGCAAACAGGATTCTTTACCTCCATTTTTGCTTCCTTTTTGGAGGTGTCACCTCCATAATTACATAAAATTAGAAAGCCCAGATGTATTCAGCAAAACGTTTGAATAACCGAAAAATTAAGCTGTTAATGCCAGGGTTTGTCCGGATAGTAATATATGCAGTTCCGAAGGAACTTAATACTATTCGTCACTAACCCAGGGACTCACGTCCCTGGTTATAGCATAGCATCCCGCTGGGATGCTTCAGATAAAAGACTAATCTCTTTCCGTACCAGCGACCTCAGTCGCCGCCACAAAGAAAAGTATTGATATAAGACGACTAAAGTCGCCTGTACAGGAAGTGCGGTAATTCCAACTGCCGTAGGCAGGAAATATTCTTGCCAGGTGTCGTGAGACCCTGGAAAAAAAAGGTAAGGAACACAAGTTCCATCGGAACGACATGTGAATTTGTGAAATATATATTTCTTGATTTAGCTCATTCCTTTAATCAGGTTTTTTTATTTTCTATCCATTCCTGGAAAGTTACCGGATTTTCAGTATCCAGCGTGTAAATGTATTGCCGCATAAGTTCAGCCCATTCGTTGGTTGTATGTCTTTTGTCAAAAAACTGATAAGGCACCTTTTTGCCAAAGGTGATTTTGAGGGTCTGATTTTTTTGTCTCGCCATTTCATCGGGCAACAGCATCATCTCGAAATTTGTCTTGATATGCAGCCGTTTGCGCCAGTTGGCAATGTTATAAAAGTGATTGGTATTTCTTCCGGTTATAAAAGTGGGAATGATATCCCGTTTGAACCGTTTGGCTTTGGTGATGAACGTAGGTTTCCATTCCAGGTCTTTGATCTCTCCGCCTTTTTTCCTGGAAACCAATCCGAAAGGAAAATAACAGATGAGCTTGTCGGATGCAAAAGTATCGTTGATGATGCGTATGTTTTCGGTATTGCTCCCCAGCTTGTTGATGGGGATGAAAAGAGGTTCCAGGTTTTTGACGTTCATCAAAAGGTCATTCACCGGGAAGACAATATCCTTCCTTTTCCTGCTTACTGCCAGCATCAGGGCCATACCGTCGAGCCCGCCCAGCGGATGATTGGAAGCCACGATACAACGTTCTTTTTCCGGGATATTATCCAGCCCCACCACCTCCAGGTTTGTATTCATATCTTTGAGGACGTCATCAATGAATTCGGTTCCCATCAGATGGCCGTGACGGACCAGCAACGTGTTCAGAAACTCCTGCCGGATAATGCGCTTAATGGCACCGGTGACAAAGCCGGGCAGCATCTTTTTCAGTGTGGGGCTTTTGTCTTCAATGACTTTGTCAATGTCAATCAGAACAACGCCGTTTTCCAGCGCTTTTTTCTTTTCTTCCTCGGTATATTGTTTGTCGGACATACAGCAAATATAGGAAGATTTCGTTTAAAAGTTATGAGTTATGTGTTGAGGAGTTAAGAGTTAGGTAACAAACACCTTCCAGAGTGCGAAGCTCCTGGAAGAGTGTTTCTAATGAGGAAAGAGTTAAGTCTTGAAGAGTTATGGTGTTAAACATTGTTTTTGTGGATTCCCGTCTGACGGGATTATCCTTGTGGATGAAATCGGAAAAATTTTTTGTGAAAAAAGATCGATTTCAAATCCCGGCCAGCGATGAGACGAATTAATATAAATAGCCGCAAACCTGCTCGCCGCTTAGCTATGGCAGGCGGGTGCATAAATGGATTTTTCGCTTGCGAAAAATCTGAATTCGTGTAATTCGTGCAATTCGATGATGAAAATATAAACGATGATGAGAAAAACCGTTATTGGCGGGACACCAACAACAGTGTGCATTATGGTTTGACAAATTAACGTCTAAAGCAGGTTTAGTATCTTTATTTTATTGCGCTTAAGTACCATGCATAACATATTCAGAATGAGATATAAAAAGACCATAAACTCGGTTCCATTAACCCCATGCAACACTTATCAACAAAATCAGAAAAAATTCTGTGTTAATAAGTTTTCACCACCGGGGCGAAAAATAAATAACAATTGTTTTTCAATTTTTTAGCCGATTTTATTTTCCAAAAAACAGCCGAAAAACGCAACATTTTGTTAACAATGTGGTAAAAGGTGGTAAAAGATGTTAATTTGTGGTAAAAATGTTTATATATTTACGCCATAATTCCGTGTAATTAAATGCTTAACATATTAGGAACATACGAGTGCAAGGTAGATGCCAAGGGACGGCTCATGTTTCCTGTGGCATTTAAGAACCAGATGGGCGATGAAATTAAGCAGGGATTCGTGATCAAACGCAGCATTTTCAAGAAGTGTCTTGAGCTTTTCCCAGTCTCCCAGTGGCGTGATGAATCAAGAATGGTCAGCCGGCTGAATATGTTCAAAAAGAAAAACGCGGAATTTGTAACCAAGTTTATGGCCGGTGTTAAGCCGGTGGAGTTGGATGGTTCGGGCAGGTTACTGATCCCAAGGGACCTGTTGAAATATGGCGGAATCACAAAAGAGATCGTATTAACCTCGGTAGTCAACAGAATTGAAATCTGGGACAAAGAGCTTTATGAAAAAGCTGTTGACTACGATCCTGATGACTTCGCTAACCTGGCCGAAGATGTAATGGGTGATTTGGAAAACGATCAATAAGCAGATGTATCACATACCGGTTTTACTCAGTCAAAGTGTTGACGGGCTCAATATTAAGCCTGATGGTACTTATGTGGATGCCACCTTCGGCGGAGGGGGGCATTCCCGTGAGATACTTAAGCGGTTGAATAACGGCCGCCTTTTTGCTTTTGACCAGGATAGTGATGCCCTGCAGAATGTTCCCGATGACGACCGTTTTGTTTTGATCAAATCCAATTTCAGGTTCATCAAAAATTTCCTCCGTCTTCATGATGCCATGCCGGCGGACGGTATTCTGGCAGACCTCGGCATCTCATCACACCAGATCGATGTGCCCGAAAGGGGTTTCTCTTCCCGTTTTGATGCTCTGCTCGACATGCGGATGGACAGAGACCAGGAACTGACGGCTGCAAATATTGTAAATGAATATGACGAACAGGACCTTTCAAAGCTGTTTAGAAAATACGGGGAGATAAAAAACAGCGGTTGTGTATCACGTGCCATAGTCAGGACACGCGAAAAAGAAAGGATCAAAACCACATTTCAACTTGCAGAAGCTGTTCGCTCCTGTTTTCCGCCTGCCAGGTTTAACAAATCGATGGCGAAGGTTTTTCAGGCATTGCGCATTGAAGTGAATGACGAACTGGGTGCCCTCGAGGAATTTTTGTTGCAAACACCCGGAGTTCTGAAAGAGGGCGGGCGGCTGGTTGTGATCGCTTACCATTCGCTGGAAGACCGGCTGGTCAAGAACTTCATGAAATCGGGAAACCTGGAAGGAAAGGTGGAAAAGGATTTTTACGGCAACCCAATCCTGACTTTTAAGGTGCTGACCGGAAAACCCATCGTTCCCGGCGAAGAAGAAATAAAAATGAATAAACGTGCACGCAGTGCTAAATTACGAATTGCGGAAAAGATATAAATGACACCGAACAAAAACATAAGGAAAGAAACCGAACCCGTTAGAACCAGGAACTATACCGGTACCGCCGGTAAAAAAGTGGGTACGGCTTTTAAAAAAGTGCTGGGCGGCGAGATCATTGGCTCCGGCACCTTCCGGTTTTTCCCTTTCCTCGTTTTTGTGGCGTTTCTGGCATTTGTCTATATAGCGAACAACTATCTCGCCGAAGACAGGATACGAAAGATCAACCGGCTAACAAAAGAGCTCAAAGAAATTCGTTACGAATTCATTAACACCAAATCAAAACTGGGCGAACTCAGCAAACAATCTAAACTGGCTACCAAATTAGAATCAAGGGGAATCAAGGAAAGTACCGAACCGATTAAAACAATAAAGGCAGTTCAGGATAAAGATGAATAGCGTTGAGTTGAAAAATATCAAAAAGGACATTTTGCGGCGGGTTTACCTCGTCTATTTCTTTGTATTGCTATTCGGGATATTCATTGTCGGAAAGATCATCTACATCCAGATAAAGGAAGGTGACGAACTCCGGGCGCTGGCGGAAACACAGGAGTTAAGAATTTTTACCATCGAGGCCAACCGGGGTAACATTCTCGATGATAACGGAAATCTGCTGGCTACGTCGGTTCCTGTCTTTGAAATCAGAATGGACGTGGCCTCACCCAATATACCCGATGCCTATTTTAATGCCAATGTGGATGCGCTTGCGGCCGGCCTTGCAAGCATAATCGGGCAAAAAACAAAAAGCCAGTATAAGAACATCCTGATAAGGAACCGGCAAAAAGGCAGACGATATGTCTGGCTGGGTAGTAAAGTAACTTATGACCAACTGAAAAAATTGAGAACGCTGCCCATATTCAACCGGGGCAGGAATGCAGGAGGGTTGATCGTTAACCAAACACCGCGGCGTGAACTGCCGTTCAAAGAGCTGGCGGCAAGAACCATTGGATTTGAAAGCGGAAATAAAAAATACCTCGTGGGACTTGAAGGCGCCTATTCTGATATTTTAAGCGGTAAAAACGGGCAACAGGTCAAACGCAGGATCAACCACGGCGACTGGGTTCCCGTTTATGATGAGAACGATGTGGAACCTCGTGACGGCCTTGATTTACAGACAACTATAGACGTCAATATACAGGACATTGCCGAAACCGCCCTGCTGCGGCAGTTGCTGAATCACAAAGCTTTCCAGGGATGTGCTGTGGTGATGGAGGTAAAGACCGGAAAGATAAAAGCCATTGCCAACCTCACCTACGACAGCACTGACGGCAAATACAAAGAATCATACAATTACGCCATCGGGGCAAGTATCGAACCCGGTTCCACTTTTAAGCTGCCCAACATTCTTGTGGCCATCGAAAAAGGAAATGTGAAGCTCACCGACAGCGTGATCACAGGTGTAGGATTTGATGTCATTCACGGTGTTCCGGTTCAGGATGTTCACAAAATCAAAAATGGCCGTATCACCGTCCGCGATGTCTTTGAGCATTCTTCCAATGTCGGCATGGCCAAGATCATTACACGGACATTTGATGAAAACCCGAAAGTTTACACGGATGCGCTTTACGAGATGGGCCTCAATCGTCCTCTGGGTCTGGATATCAAAGGGGAAGGCAAACCCCTGATCAAAAATCCGGATGACGATGACTGGTGGGGAACTACCTTAACGGTCATGGCTTACGGCTATGAAATACGCCAGACCCCATTGCAGACACTCACTTTTTATAATGCCATAGCCAACGACGGGAAAATGGTCAAACCCCGTTTTGTGGAGGCCGTCAAAATGGGAGACGATATCAAAGAGCAGTTTGATACGGAAGTGATCAACCCGCAGGTGGTCTCACCCGAGACGGTGGAAATCGCACAGTCATTGCTCAAAGGCGTGGTTTCGGAAGGCACGGCCCGAAATGCTTTTAAACATTGCCGGTATGCTGTTGCAGGTAAAACGGGCACGGCAAAGATCGCAACGGGTGGAAAATACAGACGGAACTACAATGCCACCTTCGTGGGCTATTTCCCGGCAGATGATCCGAAATATTCATGCATCGTCACCGTCAACCGGCCCACCAACGGAAAATATTATGGAGGCAGTGTGGCGGCTCCCGCTTTCAGAGAGATTTCCGATAAGCTTTACGCAACGACCATAGCGCTGCATTTTGATAACCAGCTGGCTAACGTGGATGTGCCGCCACCTTTGCCGGAAGACCCTGTGGCTTATGATGATCTGGAAGACATATACGCAGAACTCAATATCAAAACCGATGATGTTGTCGGAGACGAAGAATGGGTGGTGGGTACCGGAGAGGAAGAGAAGGTAGTTATCGAACCTGTTGATTTTAACGAAAATGTTGTCCCTGATGTACGGGGGATGAAAGCCAAAGATGCTGTTTACCTGCTGGAAAACAAAGGATTGAAAACCCGCATTTCGGGAAGAGGATTTGTCAGGACGCAGTCTGTTAAACCCGGCACACCCCTGACAAAAGGACGAGTAATTGACCTGCAACTTGCTGTTTATTAAAACGAATTGAAGTTGAAGAAACTGAACGACATATTGAACGAAGTAAAGGTGCTGGAGATTTCAGGCAGCCCTAACCGTGAGATCGGCAATATCGCCTTTGATTCAAGGCAGGTGGGCAGGGGAGATGTCTTCGTCGCTGTTTCGGGAACACAGGTTGACGGTCATCTTTTCATTCCGCAGGCCGAAGAAAAAGGATGCACTGTTGTGGTTTGCGAACAATTCCCCGAAAACCTTTCTTCAGATGTCACTTATATCAAAGTCCGCAACTCTGCCGAAGCTCTGGGACAATTGGCATCGGCATTTTACGACCATCCTTCCCGTTCACTCAAACTTGTCGGCGTAACCGGCACCAACGGAAAAACTACGACCGTCACCTTGCTTTACGATCTGTTTGAAGATTTGGGATACAAGGCGGGAATGCTTTCCACCGTGCTGAACAGGATACATCAAACCCTTGTTCCGGCCACGCACACCACGCCGGATGCTTTGCAGATCAACCGGCTTTTGAAACAAATGGCGGACGAAGGATGCGAATTTGTGTTCATGGAAGTCAGCTCACACGCCATTGAACAAAACAGGATAGCCGGATTGCAGTTTGCGGGAGCAGTATTTACAAACATAACGCACGACCATCTGGATTATCATAAAACCTTCAAGGATTATCTCGAAGCAAAAAAGAAACTGTTTAACGGATTGCCCGAAACGGCATTTGCACTTACCAATGCCGATGACCGCAACGGGAAAGTCATGTTGCAGAATACAAAGGCAAAAAAATACACTTACGGGCTGAAAAGCATGGCAGATTTCAAAGCGAAGGTGATTGAGAATCATTTTGACGGACTGGTGATGGTCGTGGACGGTGAAGAGTTCGGTGCTATGCTTCCCGGCGAATTTAATGCTTATAACCTGCTGGCGGCATACGCTACTGCACGTCTGCTGGGACAGGACAAGACCGAAGTACTGGTGTCGCTGAGCAAGGCCCGCGGCGCCGAAGGACGTTTCGACATTGTCCGCTCCAAAAACAACATCACCGGCATCATTGACTATGCCCACACGCCGGATGCATTGAAAAACGTGCTGGAAACCATCAATAAATTACGGACGCACAATGAGCAGCTCATCACGGTCGTTGGCGCCGGTGGTGACCGGGACAAGGAGAAACGGCCCAAAATGGCGTGGGTTGTTTCCCGGTTGAGCGACCGGGTGATCCTCACTTCCGACAATCCGCGTTCTGAAGAGCCGGAGCAGATCATCGAGGACATGCGGCAGGGCATTGACCCGGCAAGAAGCGGAAGGACCATGATCATCGTCAACCGTGAGGAAGCCATCAAAACGGCGGTGAACCTGGCCCGGCCAGGCGATCTGATACTTGTTGCAGGCAAAGGTCATGAGAAATACCAGGAGATCAAAGGGGTGAAGCATCATTTTGATGACAGGGAAATTTTAACGGAATATCTACAAACCATATAGGATGTTTTATTATTTGTTCAAATACCTTGATGAAGCGTACAACCTGCCCGGGGCAGGCGTGTTTCAGTACCTGTCGTTCAGGGCTGCCATGGCCGTGATCACTTCCCTGATTATCAGTCTGCTGTTTGGCAAACGGTGGATCCGTTACCTGAACCGTAAACAGGTAGGTGAAACCATTCGTGACCTGGGACTGGAAGGACAACTCGAAAAACAGGGAACCCCCACCATGGGCGGACTCATTATCCTGGCTTCCATATTTGTTCCGGCGCTGCTTTTTGCCCGTCTTGATAACATCTACATTTTAATGATGCTGTTCACAACAGTGTGGCTTGGTATGCTCGGGTTTGCCGATGATTACATCAAGGTTTTCAAAAAGAACAAAGAAGGACTGAACGGAAAATATAAAGTTGCCGGGCAGATCATCCTCGGGCTGGTGATCGGGATGGTCATGTATTTTAACCCCGACGTCGTAGTCCGTGAAAAACAGAAACCGGCAGAGAATGTAGTGGTTATGATGGATACCGGCGGGCCGTCTTCCAGCTTCTCGGTGGATGAACCCCGGTCACTGAAAACCACAATCCCGTTTTTCAAAAACAATGAATTTGACTATGCCGACCTGCTGAAATGGATCGGGCCCGGGTATGAAAAATGGGCATTCCTGATCTTTATCCCTATCGTTATTTTTATCATCGTTGCCGTATCAAACGGCGCCAATCTGACAGATGGAATGGACGGCCTGGCGACGGGGACATCATCCATCATCGGGCTGACACTCGGCATCCTGGCATGGGTGTCGGGTAACATCATTTTTGCCGATTACCTCAACATCATGTATTTGCCCGATGTGGGTGAACTTTCGATTTTTATCAGCGCCTTTGTTGGTGCAACCATTGGCTTTTTATGGTTCAATGCCTATCCGGCACAGGTATTCATGGGCGACACGGGCAGCCTGTCACTCGGTGGCATCATTGCCGTGTTTGCCATCATCATCAGGAAAGAATTGCTGATCCCCATTCTTTGCGGAATCTTTCTTGCAGAAAGTCTCTCGGTCATTTTGCAGGTCAGCTATTTTAAATACACAAAAAGAAAATACGGTGAGGGCCGGCGGATTTTTAAAATGTCACCACTTCACCATCATTATCAGAAGAAAGGATATCCCGAGCCGAAGATCGTGCTCCGGTTTTTTATTGTGGGGATCATTCTTTCGGTAGTCACACTGGTCACACTTAAACTACGCTAACGATGAAAAACGGTCATGAAGCAAAACATGAAAATAACAATACTGGGCGGTGGCGAAAGCGGAACGGGTGCGGCAATACTGGCGAAGAAAAAGGGCTTTGATGTTTTTTTAAGTGACAACGGAGCTATAAAAGATAAATATAAAAGCGTTCTTAAAAATTTTGAAATTGGTTTTGAAGAAAACGGACATACGTTCGACCGGATACTGGATGCTGACCTGGTGATCAAAAGCCCGGGCATTCCGGAAAATGTTCCGGTGGTGAAAATGTTCAGGGAGAAAGGTGTTCCGGTGATCTCGGAAATTGAATTCGCCGGACGGTACACGCAGGCAAAGAAAATTTGCATCACCGGTAGCAACGGAAAGACCACAACTACATTGTTGTTGCACCACATCCTGGAAAATGCAGGGCTGAACGTCGGACTGGCGGGAAATGTGGGGAACAGTTTTGCCTGGCAGGTGGCCACACGAGACTTTGATGTGTATGTGCTCGAAATAAGCAGTTTCCAGTTAGACGGCATGTTTGATTTCAAGGCGGATATTGCCATACTGATGAACATTACACCCGACCACCTCGACAGGTATGAAGGCAGTTTTGAGAAGTATGCCCAATCGAAATTCCGCATCATTCAAAACCAGACGGAAAACGACGCATTGATCTATTGCTACGATGATCCCGTGATCACACAGCGGATCAATGCAGAAAATCAAAGAATGCAACTGTTTCCTTTCAGTCTCATGGAGATAGAATTTGAACAGGGCGCATTCCTTAAAAATGAAAACATAATCATTAAAACCCATAATAAACCATTCATTATGACTTTGGAACAATTAGCATTACAGGGGAAACACAACATCTACAATTCAATGGCAGCAGGGATTGCAGCACGGCTGATGGACATCAGAAACGATTCCATCAAGCAAAGTCTGTCGGATTTTCACAACATCCCGCACCGCCTCGAATATGTAGCGAGTGTGCATGGTATCACTTTTATCAATGATTCAAAAGCTACCAATCTGAATTCCACCTGGTATGCTTTGGAATATCTCGACAAACCCATTGTGTGGATTGCCGGGGGAATTGACAAAGGCAACGATTATTCCATGATCAGCGACCTGGTTAAAGAAAAAGTGAAAGCCATTGTTTGTCTCGGTGTGAATAATCAAAAGCTGTTTGAAGCTTTCGACAAAAAGGTGGAGACCATGGTTGAGACAACCACGATGGAGCAGGCTGTTATTTCGGCATATCATCTGTCCAAAAAAGGGGATGTTGTTTTGCTGTCGCCGGCCTGTGCCAGCTTCGACCTGTTCGAAAATTATGAAGACCGTGGAAATCAGTTTAAAGAACATGTAAGGGCATTATAAAATGAACAGTATCTTGAGCAGAATAAAAGGGGATAAAGTGATCTGGGCCGTAGTGTTCCTGCTGTCGCTGCTGTCGTTTCTGGCGGTTTACAGCTCTACGGGAACGCTGGCTTACCGGTATCACGGGGGCAATACGGAATATTATATGTTCAAGCACGCGATTATCCTGATCCTCGGTTTGCTGCTCATGTATTTTGCTCACCTCGTCAAATACACCTATTACTCGCGCATTTTCCAGATCGCCCTATACATTGCCGTTCCGTTGCTGCTCATCACCTTAATTTTCGGGTTGAACCTGAATGAAGCCAAGCGCGTACTTCCCCTGCCTTTTAACCTTACGTTCCAGACATCCGACCTTGCCAAGATCACGCTCATCATCTACCTCGCCCGTGTGCTTTCAAAAAAACAGGATGAGATCAATGATTTTAAGTCTGCATTTTTGTCGCTCATGCTTCCCGTTCTGATCGTCACGGGTCTGATCCTTCCGGCGAACTTCTCCACGGCAGCATTGCTGTTTTCCATATCGCTGGTTCTGATTTTCATCGGCAGGGTCAGGATCAAATACATCATGGGCATGGTTGGCATCGGAGTGCTTGTTTTGGTTCTCGCTGTGGGTGTGCTGGCACTGATGCCTTCCGAAAAACAGGGGCGTCTGTCCACATGGAAAGCCAGGGTCGAACGGTTTGTTAACGGAAACGAAGAACCTGATTATCAGACCCAACAAGCAAAAATAGCCATTGCCACGGGAGGTATTCTCGGAAAAATGCCCGGCAACAGTACGCAGCGGAATTTTCTGCCGCATCCTTATTCCGATTTCATTTTTGCCATTATCGTTGAAGAATACGGTGTTGTGGGGGGCGCATTTTTGGTATTGCTGTACCTGATATTGTTTTTCAGGGCAGTGCGGATCGTGACGCAGGCGCCCGGAACATTCGGGGCGCTCCTGACATTCGGGGTAGCCTTCAGCCTGGTTTTCCAGGCCATGATCAACATGGGGGTGGCGGTGAACTTGTTGCCTGTTACCGGACAACCGCTGCCGCTGGTTAGTATGGGCGGGACTTCCATCTGGTTTACCAGCCTGTCCATCGGAATCATTCTGAGTGTGAGTAAAGAAATTGATAAACAAAAACAAGAACAGGTTGAACAAGCCATAGACATTGCCAATGCCTGAGAAAGTGAACATACTGGTCAGTGGTGGCGGAACGGGTGGACATATCTTTCCGGCCATAGCCATTGCCAATGCGTTGAAAGCGCGTTTGGGCGATAAGGCAAATATTCAGTTTGTGGGCGCAAAAGGGAAAATGGAGATGGAAAAAGTCCCGCAGGCAGGCTATCCTATCACGGGATTGAACATCAGCGGCTTGCAGCGAAAGCTCGACATGGCCAACTTGAACTTTCCCTTCAAATTACTGGGTAGTCTGATGAAGTCATCAGGTATCATCAGGAAGTTCAAACCGGATGTGGCTATTGGTACCGGCGGTTATGCCAGCGGGCCGATGCTGTATATGGCCTCACGAAAAAAAGTACCCACGCTGATCCTGGAGCAGAATTCCTATCCGGGTATCACCAACAAGCTGCTGGGCAAAAGGGTCAATACCGTATGTGTGGCCTACAAGGGGATGGAGCAGTATTTTCCGGAAGACCGGATCGTTATCACAGGCAGCCCGGTACGGCGGGAGATCATCGAACTCAAACCGGACAAGAAAGAAGCACTGGAATTTTTTGGTCTGAAACAGGATGTGCCCACCCTGCTTGTCATCGGTGGCAGCCAGGGAGCTTACAAAGTAAACCGGGCCATTGCCGGGATGCTGGACAAACTGGTGGAAGGCAACATCCAGATGGTCTGGCAAACAGGGAAATATTCTTACGATATGGCGATGCAGGCAGCAGAGAAATTTGTCAAAGAGAAAAAGATCAAAGTGGTTGATTTCATCACCCGGATGGATATGGCTTATGCTGCTGCCGACCTGGTGATCTCACGGGCCGGAGCCATTGCCATTGCCGAGATAGCCGTAGTGGGCAAACCGGCAATTTTTGTCCCGCTGCCGTCGGCTGCAGAGGATCATCAAACAAAAAATGCGGTGTCGCTGGTGAAAGGACATGCGGCCTTGATGGTGAAGGAGAACGAACTGGAAGAAAAGCTTCCGCCGATGGTCGCCGGTATGATGAAAAGTAAACAGGACCGGCTGGTGATGATGCAGAACCTGAAACGTTTTGCCCATCCCGACGCCACGGAAAAAATTGTTGATGAAGTATTAAAACTAATTAAACGAAAAAAATAACTCTGTGTCACTTTGTGTCTTCTTCGTGTCTCTCTGTGAAATAGTTATTGTACAAAGTTGCACAAAGAAAAAAGTATTAAAATATGGATCTGTCGAAAATAAATAACCTGTATTTCCTTGGCATCGGCGGCATCGGCATGAGCGCTCTGGCCCGGTATTTCAACCGGCAGGGGAAGCGGATTGCAGGTTATGATCTGACTCCCACGCCGCTGACGGTGCAGTTGGAGCAGGAAGGCATGCAGATCCATTACGCCGAAGACATTTCCAAAATCCCGGAAGAAACCGACCTTGTTGTTTATACTCCGGCCATCCCCGGCGAGAACAAAGAGTTTATTTACCTGCAACAATCCGCCATACCCATGATGAAACGCGCCCGGGTGCTGGGCGAGCTGACGAAAAACCATTTTACCGTTGCGGTTGCCGGTACCCACGGAAAGACAAGCATCAGTGCCATGACGGCTCACATTTTCAATGTTGCAGAAAAAAAGATAACCGCATTGGTTGGCGGGCTGATGAACAACTACAAATCCAATGTCATCCTTAACCTGCCTGCTGATATTTTACTTGTGGAAGCTGATGAGTTCGACCGGTCTTTTCTTGAAATTCAACCCGACATATCCGTGATCTCTTCCATGGATGCCGATCATCTTGACATTTACAAAGACAAACAAAAGCTGATCCGGGGGTTTCTGGATTTTTCCCGTAAGCTTCCGGAAAAAGGTATGCTAATCCATCACCATAAGCTGAAATTGTTTGATGATATCCCGGTAAAAAGGATAAGCTACGGTATTGATAAAGAAGCCGGTGTAAGCGCCGGAAATGTGAGAATCGAAGAAGGAGCATTTGTTTTCGACCTCAAATTTGGTAAGACCAGCATCAATGGTATTCGCATGGCGGTTCCCGGATATCATTATGTTGAGAATGCCCTCGCGGCAGCAACTGTTTGTCTCACGCAGAATGTATCGCCTGAAGATGTGAAAAGAGGACTGGAAACTTTCGAAGGTGTCGAGCGGCGGTTTGATTACCGTATTCGCACTGAAAGTCTGGTTTTTATTGATGACTACGCCCACCATCCCGAAGAGATCAGGGCAACCATCCGGGCGGTCAGAGCTGTTTATCCCGGCAAAAAAATTACGGGCGTGTTTCAGCCGCACCTGTTCAGCCGGACGCGTGATTTTGCAGATGAATTTGCCCGTTCACTCGAAGTGCTGGATAAAATTATTTTATTGACAATATATCCTGCAAGGGAAAAACCGATACAGGGAGTCGATTCATCCATCATCCTCGATAAAATAAATAATCCGGAAAAAATGCTTGTTTCAAAAGAGCAGCTTTTTAAATACCTGCAACAGGAAAAGCCGGATGTATTGCTGACGCTTGGCGCCGGGGACATCGGGATGATGGTGCCGGAAATTGAAAAGATATTAATGGAAAGATGAAAAAAATAATCCACATAGTGCTGTTCGGGATTTTTGCCGTTGCCCTGGCAGGCCTGATGGGGTTCATTTATCTTGAGCAGGGTAAAGAACCGGTCAGTGACCTCGTGATCAATATCAGCCGTCCCTCATTTGACGGATTCCTGGATACGGCTATGATAAAAAAGGTACTGACGTTTGCCGACAGTCTGGAAAAGGTGAGTGTGAAGGATGTATCTTTGCAGAAAATTGAACAGTCGGTTCTTGAAAATCCTTTTGCGGAAGCGGCAGACGCCTATGTGAATATCGATAACGAGCTGGTAATTAATGTTAAAGAAAAGACGCCCGTGTTGAGGGTGTTTAATAAAAAGAATGCGGGATTTTACATTGACAACAAGGGAAAGATATTCCCGCTGAGTGAAAATTATGCACCGAGAGTACTGATTGCCAACGGCTATTTTGATGTGCCTTACCGGAAAGGACATCCGGACGTTTTTGATTCGGTTTATCATGACACACCGCTGGCAAACCTTTTCACGCTGACCCAACTGATCAGGAAAGACAATTTCCTGAATGCCCAGATCAGTCAGATTTATGTGAACAGTAAGGGTGAGTTTGACCTTGTCCCCGAGCTGGGAAACCATCTGATCCGGCTTGGAACCATGGATGACGCTGAAGGGAAGCTGCAGAAGCTGGAATTGTTTTATAAAAAAGCCCTTGTCAGGGAAGGATGGGATAAATATGAAATCATTAATTTAAAATATAAAAACCAGGTAGTATGCGAGAAGAAATAAACAACCAGGAAAATGAGATCATTGTTGGGCTCGACATCGGTACGACCAAGATCGCCTGCATTGTGGGCCGGAAAAACGAGTTCAACAAGATTGAAATACTTGGGTATGGCAGGACCGAGTCCGTTGGTGTGAAAAGAGGCGTGGTGGCCAACATTGAGGATACGGTCAGGTCTATTCGCCGGGCTGTGGACATTGCCGAACAAAAATCGAAAGTGGATATCAACGTGGTTCATGTGGGTATCGCCGGTCAGCACATCAAAAGCTATCAGCACCGGGGCAACATCATCCGGAAGGATTCGGATCAGGAAATCACCTCCGATGAAATCGAAAAGTTCACAAGAAACATGTACGGGTTGAGCATGGCTCCGGGCGAGGAGATTCTCGACGTCATTCCGCAGGAATACATTATT
The DNA here is from genome assembly GCA_029933225.1 of Bacteroidales bacterium. Taxonomy (GTDB): domain Bacteria; phylum Bacteroidota; class Bacteroidia; order Bacteroidales; family F082; genus JAADID01. The sequence goes on from JAOZOO010000025.1 coordinate 28,737, forward strand.
GACGGTGAATCGGGCATCCGTCAGCCCGTGGGGATGCTGGGCCATACACTTGAAGCCAACTTTCACATCATCATCGGCCAGACGGCGGCAGCCAAGAATATTTTGAAATGCATTAAAAAAGCCGGTCTGGAAATGCGCGACCTGATCCTGGAACCCATTGCTTCGGCGGAGGCGGTGCTCAGCGAAGAAGAAAAAGAAGCCGGCGTGGCGCTGGTGGATATCGGCGGCGGGACGACCGACATAGCCATTTTCCAGGATCACATTATCCGTCACACGGCGGTCATTCCTTTCGGTGGTGATGTGGTCACCGAAGATGTGAAAGAAGGTTGCTCTATCATCAAAAGGCATGCTGAAGAGCTGAAAGTGAAGTTCGGCTCGGCGCTGGCCAGCGAGAACCGCGATGATGAAGTGGTTGCCATACCGGGTTTACGTGGCAGGCCGCACAAGGAAATCACACTGCGAAACCTTGCCGGCATCATCCAGGCACGGATGGAAGAAATCATCGATCAGGTATTTTTCGAGATCAGAAACTCCGGTTTTGAGAAAAAGCTGATCGGCGGCATCGTTCTCACAGGCGGCGGATCGGAACTGAAACACATCGACCAGCTTGCCGCTTTTATCACAGGCAAAGACACCCGCATCGGTTATCCCAACGAACACCTTGCCAACGATGTTCCCGACGAAATAGCCAGCCCGATGTATGCCACGGGTGTGGGCCTCGTCATCGAAGGGATCAGACGGGCGGAAGCTGAAAAACTGCTTTTTTTGGAGGAAGAGGATGAGATAAAAGGCCGTCGGGGTAAAAAGAAAAAAGGCAAAAAACGGAGTTCCAGCATGTTTCTTGAACGGCTTCAGGAATGGTTTCAAAGCGATACCGACGGCTGACAGGTATTAACTTTTTATTGTTGAAAATATGCAAGCCGCTGATCAAATGAATATTAATTAAATAATCTATTTTTAAAAATACCAAAATGAACAATATGATAAGTTTTGAACCCAAGCAAATGCCCACTTATATTAAAGTGCTCGGAGTGGGTGGAGGAGGCAGCAATGCGGTAAATAACATGTTTAAGCAGGGCATCAAAGGTGTTGAATTTGTGGTATGTAACACTGATGTCCAGGCCCTTGACCAAAGTCCGGTACCTGTGAAAGTCGTGCTTGGCGACCGTGTGCTTGGTGCCGGTAATAAGCCGGATGTGGGAAAAGCGGCTGCGGAAATGTCTATCGAGAAAATCAAGGAAGTGCTGACGGACAATACACAGATGTTGTTCATCACAGCCGGTATGGGAGGAGGAACAGGTACCGGGGCAGCACCCATCATCGCCAAAGCAGCCCGTGAGCTGAATATTCTGACGGTGGGCATTGTTACCCTTCCGTTTTCGTTTGAAGGTCGCCGCCGGATGGAACAGGCCAAAAAAGGAATAGATGAGTTTAAAGGTTATGTTGACACGTTGTTGGTCATCTGTAATGATAAAATGAGGGAACTCTACGGTGATGTCAGTCTTTCGGAAGCATTTGCCCATGCCGATGATGTGTTGACTTCGGCGGCCAAAGGTATTGCCGAGTTGATCACGGTTCCCGGCTATGTGAACATCGACTTTGAAGATGTGAAAACGGTCATCGAAAACAGCGGAAAAGCCATCATGGGATCGGCTGTGGCCGAAGGCGAAAACCGGGCACAGGTGGCCATCGAGGAAGCCATGAACTCGCCGTTGCTGAATGATAACGACATCAAGGGTGCCAAAAATATCCTGCTGTACATTATGACCGGTGAGGAAGAGATCAAGATGGATGAGATTTCCGAGATTACCGATTATGTCCGCGATGAGTGTGGCCCGGAAACGGAAACCAATGTTATCTGGGGTAGCGGACAGGACGAAAACCTCGGTAAAAAACTCAGTATTACCATCATTGCTACGGGTTTTGACAAAAAGCCTGAAGAAAAAAGAAAGGTGGTACTTATCGGAGAAGTCGGGAATGATGATTCAAAGAAAAAGAAAGACAAACCGAATGAAAAAGAGGATGATCTGCCGGTGAATAAAATACGGGAGGACAAAAAAGAGGAGACATCTGAATTCAGGGTTTATACGAAGGAGACAACAGAGAGCTCCGATGCCGTTGAAAAACCTGCAGAAAAGGAATTATTTAAAGGATGGGATGAAAAACCCAAACCGGAAACTTCCGAAGAGAAAACCTCTTTATTTGATTATACCGGGAACCGGAATCTGGCCATTGGCCATACGGTTACATCCCATGATTCGAGGCAGGCAAAAGAAGACCTGAAGAAATATATTACGAAGACAGACAATGAAGATGAACTGATGGAGCAGAGTTCTGCCGAACGTAAAGAAAGACTGAAACGGCTGAGTATGGTTCGCTCCGAACAGGTGGAAGAGCTTGAAAAAGAGCCGGCCTACATACGGAAGAATGTGAGTATTGACGACCCGCCGCCCTCATCCGGCGAAATCGTATCGCGTTATACGCTCGGCGAAGACAGCAAAAACAACCCGCTGATCAAAACCGACAATTCGTTTCTCCACGATAATGTGGATTGACCGCACTTCCCTGTCCTTTAGGGCAGGGAAACTGATTCCAGGGTAATTTGATTATGAAGCAAATCAGTTACCCGGACCTTCAGGGTTGGGTTTTTAGAGAATGCCAGCTACAAAATAAAATCCTAACAAATGAACCTCGAAATAAAAATAAACGAAGACCTCAAGCAGGCCATGCGCGAGAAAGACAAGCGCAAGCTGAATGCCCTGCGGGCCATCAAAGCAGCTTTGTTGCTTGAAAAAACAGGAAAGGATGTGACTTCAGGCGAGATCCCCGAAAGTGTGGAATTGAAGCTGTTGCAAAAACAGGTAAAGCAACGCAAAGAAGCTGCCGCCATTTACCGCGAACAAAACCGTCCCGACCTCGCCGAAGAGGAAGAATACCAGGCAGCCATCATCGAGAAATACCTGCCTGAACAACTGTCGGAAGAAGAGATCGAAGCGGCCGTTGACAAAGCCATTGCCGAAACCGGTGCCACAACTATGAAAGACATGGGCCGCGTGATGGGCATCGTCACCAAGCAACTGGCCGGGAAAGCGGACAACAAGCTAATCTCGTCCATTGTGAGAAGTAAACTGGGTTAGTGGCTTCCGGTGTACGCGTAAAAACACCTTCCAGAGTCCGCAGGACCTGGAAGAGTGTTTTCCGGAGTGATGGAATGATGGAATGATGGAATAATGGGAGGATGGTTGGTAGGATGGATTAAAGAAAGTGAAACCAATAAACATAAAAATTCTGCTATATAACACATAAGTCTTTTCCTCTCGGGGGAGATGTCTCGCATGAGGCGAGACGGAGGGGGTTACACCTAACCCTTTTTCACTTAACACTTAACCCCTCCTGGTTGCAAGGAACAACTGAAAACGAAAACAAACCATATCGTTTAACTCTGAATCATTGCTTGTGTGTGGATATGTGAGCTGGAAAAATACAATGATGTAAGAGTCCCCGCCAACAAATGATTAGAGATTAGGGATTTGTGAATAGCGATTAATGATTTGTGTGAAGTTGTCCCAATTTCAGACTGTCAACTATAAATATCATCCGTCAGTTGACGGATCAAGCTGTTGCGGGTGGCCCGGTACCCCAACACCTAACTCTTTTTCACCTAACTCTTAACTCCCAACCCTCACTCCACAAAAGTCCTTTCCGCCGCCGAAACCGATATTTTCTGATATTTTGCATAAGCTTTGGCTGTTTCCTTGCGGATGGTTAATTCATCATCTCCGGCTGCCCACGCTTCAATGGCGGCCATCACGCCGTAAGCTTCAGGAGCCATATAAGTATAAGTTGATAAGGTCATGTCAACATAATGAGAAAAATATTGATCGCTGGCACATGAGAATACCATCACATCGCATTTGTTTTTCCGGGGCTGCACATCAATCTTGAAATCCATCAACCCGTCGTGCCCCACGTAAATAACCAGCGCATTGTGATCGGCCGCATAAGCATAATTAACAAAATCGGTAATAGCCGTTTTGATGCTGTCGGTGTGATAAGCCAGAGCATCCACATACAAGTCCAACGCTTTGTTGTAAAAGAGGATACGTTCCTGTATTTTGCCGCCGGGCCTGGTTGTGCTGATCAGTTGCCAGTCTTTGTCTTTCGAGAAATACGTTCTCATGCCGTACATCTGTCCCCAGTACAGGTCCTTGTCCGGTGGACTGTCCCATAGGGCGACAAAAACCATTACGGCCCTGTTCTTTTGGAGCTTGATATCCTTTTCTTTAATTTGCTGCTGATACCTAATCTTTTTAACATCAGACGGTATGACCGTATTCTTTTTATAGAGCAACCTTTCTTCCCGCTCGACTTTCGGGGGCTTTTTTTCAAACAAAATCCCGGCAATAACCGAACTGATGACCAATACCAGAATAGAAAGGAATACGATTTTTTTCTTCATGGATTGATAACGAAGAAAACAGAATTTTAATCTGTGTATTATTCAATTTAGAAATGATTAGATAGAATTACCGGAACAACTTGTGAAAAATAAAC
>JAOZOO010000224.1 GCA_029933225.1 Bacteroidales bacterium
TATTTTTTTGACAAGCGATAAGCCAATACCCCGTCAGGAAACAGGAAATGGGCATGGATCAGGTCAAACTTCCGGCTGGCGAGCTCGTCAATTTTCTTCTTGTTAAAGGAAAAGACGAAGAAAGAGAAAAAAGTATGCAGCGCGCTTTTTGATCCTATGGAAAAGAAAGGAAAAATATGAATAGGCAATGCTTCAAAAACATATTTGCCTTTCCGGCATTTTTCTGCATTACCTCTCCAGAAATCTTTCTTGTCGGAAAGCCATAACAGGGGTCTCGGAAGAAAGGGCACCGGTTTGATAACCAGAACATCCGAAGGATGCCTGAGCAGATAATGCAAGGTAAAGTTCTTCACATACGGATTGCTCAGTGAGCCGGGTTCAGCCGGAAAAACCGAGGCGATTTGCAGTATTTTCATCTTTTTCATAATTTGTTATAAATGCGGTAAAGCCGCTCTCCCTGTATGTTGGCATTGTATTCCGTTTCCATTCTACGGCGTGCTTTGTTTGCTACGGATCGCCACTCTTCGGTATGGTCAACATACCAACACAGCTGGTCATAAATATCATTGATGTTTCTTTCCGTTGCCAGCCGGCCGGTTTCGCCGTGTAGAATAACTTCGGGAATATCGCAATGAAACGAACTGACAATGGGCATACCGGTGGCTGCCATATCGATGAGTGACACGGGTGCTCCTCCCTCGGAATCACCATCGGCGGCTGTAACACTGGTGGAAACAAACAGGTGGTTTTTGTACGCTTCTTTCATCAAAGTTGCATAAGGCCGGTTGCCCAAAAAGTTTACTTTATCCGTTAACCCGGCCTCTTCGACGGCAGCTGATATTTTTTCTTTTTCTTTCTGAGAGCCGGGCGATGCTGATGCCTCGCCAATGATTGTAATTTGCAGATCAACGTCTCCGGCTAACATCCCTAACGCTTTGATGGCATACGGAATACCTTTTTTCTCCCTGAAACTGGAAGCCATGAGGATGTTGAGTTTGTCTTTTTTGTTCCATTGCCGGGGCCGGAATTCGATCGCATCCACATTCACCCCGAGGTGATGCACGGTGACTTTTTCCGGATCGCATCCCAGGTCTTTTACACGGTCTGCCATGAACGACCCTTCGCACAACACCCTGTCCACTTCACGGAACAATTCTTTGTATCGTTGCCGCCACACCGGATGTGTTTGAGGCAGCATGGTAACATCTGCTCCGTAAAATGTAACGACATGTTTGTGCTTTTTGGCAGGCGACAACAGCATGTCGTTCCATCCGAAGTGGCCGAAATGTGAATGGACTATCTCCATATTGTTTTCCAAAGCCACTTTTAACAGTCTTTTCCTGTGCAAGGCCACCTGCCACGATTTTAACTGGGCTTTACGTAGGAATTTATGGAACCCGTACGCCGTTTTTGACAACGAATAGATGTGCTCTGCCGGAAACAGGTCGAGGTTGGTCGTACGCTGACAGAAAACATGATTTGTCACCACATCGGGCAGGTTGTCTATCTGGTTAAAGATCCAGTTCTCGTTAAACCGCAGCCAGTAAGGGTTTGTATGCAATACACGGAGGTTGTTGCTGTGCGTCATCATGAATTCATTCCGAGTTTACGGCCCAGTTTTAAAAGAACCGGTGATTTCAGCCAGATAGACGACCGGATGAAAAAACCGGTTTTGTTTTCCCTGCTGAGCTCGCGGGCTTTTTTATAATTCTTTTGTAAGATATACTGTTCTGTTAATGACCTGTACAAAGTTTGTCTGCGCCTTTCAGCAGCGTTCCTGTTGGCCGAATAAAAAGCAGGGTATTCTGTCCTGATCTTGTTCAGACTGTAGATCAAAGCCTGTAAAATCCCGGTTCTGTTTTTTGATTTATTCTCCTGATGGTGGTAGTGATTGACCGTAGGTTCGTTGCAGTAAACAGCCCGGAAATTTATAGCTACCCGCTGCAGAAAATCCGAGTCCTCGTTGTAATGCATCGTTTCGTCCATACGTTCTTTTTCGAACACTTCACGCCGGAACAGGCAGGCATGGATGTATACATTGGTATTGACCAGATGTTCGGCAGCGAAGTTATCAGGATTGTCTTTAGCGATAGGATAATTGATGATCTCTTTTTGATCAGGATAGATTTCCGTAACAGGGCTGAATACGAAACCGGCATCCGTATTTTGTAATGTATGCACCAGATTTTTTATGGCTTCCGGCAAGTAGGTATCATCTGAATCAAGGAAAGCCAGATAGTCTCCTTTTGCTTTGCAGATGCCTGCATTTCTTGCCGATGCACAACCGCCGTTTTCTTTTCGGATATAAGTGATGCGGTTATCCCGGATATATTTTTTTAATTCCGTTTCGGTATCATCCTCCGAACCGTCGTCCACCACAATTACTTCAACAGGCTGGTACGTCTGATCAAGGGCGCTGTCGATAGCCTTTTTCACCATCTCTGCGCGGTTGTATGTCGGTATGATAATGCTGACCAGCGACATGATCAATCGAATTCGTTTAACCAGTAGTTATCCATTTTCACTGTTTTTCCGGTTCGGTAAGCTTCAACGCCTGCCAGACTTACAGCCACCGATTTTGCCGATTCGATGACAGAACATTTCGGGGGCCTGTTATGTTCAATAGCCTGCAGAAAGTCGAGGATGGACTCTCTGACAGCATACCCGTGCTCGTATACACGCAGGGGGTAGCTGTTTAAAGCATAATCACCGAGTTTTGGAGCGATTTTCATCAGCAGTTCGAACGACCTGCCTAACAAAATCGGCTTCCAGTAATGTTTTAGTTTTCCCAGCTTCTTTCTGAACGAACTATGCTGCACTGTTTTGAATTGATAAAACGGCCGGTGCAACACTTTGTATTTTCCCTCGC
>JAOZOO010000114.1 GCA_029933225.1 Bacteroidales bacterium
GTCATATTGCTGCAACCTGAAAGGAATGTGAAGAACGGGTTGAGGATTGCGTGATTTACTTCTTTTTTCTTATCTAAACAAAATAGTCACAGAAAATTAATTTATCATAACATTAATTACGTTTTACAAAAATATGTATTATTGTAAAATATATTTTACATTATGCCTCGTAAAAAGATAATCCTGCTCCCACGTGCCAGAAAAATTTTGGAAGAACTTGGTGAGAACATCCGGCTGGCACGACTGCGAAGATGAACAGGTGGCGGAACGTGCCGGTATCAGCCGTCCGACATTGTTGTCTATCGAAAAAGGAAGCCCGTCGGTGAGTATCGGATCATTTTTGCAGGTATTGATGGTACTGGGGCTTGAGAATGACCTGTTGTCAGTAGCAAAGGATGATGAACTGGGCAGAAAACTACAGGATCTGAATTTAACCCCTAAAAAACGTGCGCCAAAAATTGAAAAGTAATGAATGGCCGAAAAATCAAAAGGGATATTTATGTTTATGCCCACTGAAAAGAAATCAAAGAACCGGTTTTAATGGGTATTAGCCAAACTTCAGTCGGCGGCTAAAGCCGCCGGTACAAAAGATTACCCTTCAAATCCACATCCTGCAACTCGCCATCTTTAATCGCAACTTTCCCGTTAACAATCACGGTTTCGGGCGCACCTTTCACTTTCATTCCCTCGTAAATATTGATGTCGCAATGCTGATGATGGGTTTGGGCGGAAATCGTGATTTCCTTATCGGGGTCCCAGATTACAAGGTCGGCATCCGATCCTTCCCTGATAATTCCTTTTCGCGGATATAATCCGAAAATTTTTGCCGGCAGGGCGGAAACCATCTCCACAAACCGGTTTATGCTGATTCTGTTTTGGTTTACACCGTAATGATAAATCAGAGACAACCTCTGTTCAATACCTCCTGCACCATTGGGGATTTTCGTAAAATCATTGATGCCTTGTTTTTTCTGTTCCATCGTAAAGGGGCAGTGGTCGGTTCCGATGGTGTTGATGGTGCCGTCGGAAAGAGCTTTCCACAGCGCTTCATTGTCTTCTTTTTTACGCAAAGGGGGGCTCATCACATAAGGCGCTGTATTCATGAAGTCTCCTTCATATTTCGTATCATTTAACAGTAAATATTGCGGACAGGTTTCGGCAAAGACCGGCTGACCCTTTAGCTTTGCTTTGCGGATATAATCCAGTGATAATCTGCTTGAGACGTGAACAATATAAACGGGACAACCGGCTTTTTCCGCCAGGTGAATGGCTTTTTCTACGGCTTCCGCTTCAAGCTCCGGAGGTCTCGACAGCGGATGCCAGCGGGGTGATGTCTTTCCTTCCCGGATGAACTTTTTACGAAGTTTATCAACCTTTTCCCCCATTTCGCAATGGACGGTTACCATGCCGCCTGCCTGTCCCACCGCTTTCATTACCCTGAACAAATCGTCTTCCCTTAACCCGATGGTATCAAGATAAGCCATATAGACTTTAAAAGAAGTAATCCCTTCTTCTATGCATGCCTGTATCTCATCCGGTAGCGATTCCCGCCATTCAACCGGGCTGACATGGAATGAATAATCGGTCAGACTGTTTCTTGCTTCCTGTTTTCTTTGCAGCAAAGCATCCGGCAGGGTTTGTCCCCTGCGGGGTGTGACAAAATCAAGGAAAGAGGTTGTCCCGCCGAACAGCCCGGCCCGGCTGCCCGTAAAAAAATCATCGGCAGAAAAACCGGCAGACACCGGTAAATGAAGATGAACATGTGGGTCAATGCCACCCGGCAGGATGTATTTGCCTTGCGCATCAATGAAAATCGTTTCATCGGGGAGGGCCGCTGTGGGAAGGTTTATTTCGGATATTTTGCCATCAGCAATAAAAATAGCTGCTTTTGTGCTCTTATCTGCATTTACAATTGTCCCGTTTTTAATCAGTATGTTCATGGCTGCTGTTCCTTGCTTTCGCTTAACGATTTTATGTACAAGTCGTTTTCCGTATTGACAAACCCGAGCTTTTTCAGATAGCTCGCGTGTTTGGGGCTCTGCCCTTTGGAGATTATTTTTCGGAAACCGGATTTCAGAAATTCATCTTTCAGCTTGTAATAAACAAACTTACCGTTTTTGTAATCCCTGTATTCGGGAACGACATAATCCAATCCCACTACCAGCATATCATTATTTTCAGGATGAGCCAGGAAAATACCGGCAATATTGGTATTCCGGAGAATGAAAAAGCTGATGGTATTCATTTCGGGCTTATAGGTGAATCCGGGAAAGAATTTTTGTATGTCTTTCTGATGAAATTCCAGAAAACGAATAAGATAGCGGTTATCGCTCCTGATTTCAAGTATCTCGAACAGCTCTTTTTTGGAATAAATCCTGACAAGGTAAAAGATGTCCACCGAAACGATGAAACCGTTCAGCAAGGCAACCGGAATGGCATGAATCAATATCCCGTAAACGGCAAAAGTGGATGCGCCGAACAGGTTTATCCATCTGAATTTCACGATGGAGTTCATCGTCATGGATAAAGCAATGACCGCCGATGCGGCATAACCAATCCATTGTAAATAGTCTGCTTCCATTCGATATTATTCTCTGATTAAATTACTTATCCTGCTTCATTTTACTCCACAAACGCAACGCCTGTTCCCGTGCAAAGCCGTTGATTTCATTCTCATCAGAAGTCAGCAGCTTTTTGTTCTTTACAATCAGCTCTCCGTTGGAAATGACATCATTGACATAACATGCCGAAAGCCCGAAAATGAAATGCGATAGGAAGTTTTCTTTGTCGAAGGGAGTGGGAGAGGCGTAATCCAGTACCACCAGGTTGTTTTCGCCGTCGCCGTTAAAGCCGTTTTGTGACAGGTATTCGTGCACGTTCCTGAAGCGGGCATAGGCCGTTGCAAAATCAATGTTGTCATAACGTTGTCCGGCAAAGTAAGCCTGTTGGGCCGATCGCAGCATGTCGCTGTGCATACCGTCGGTGCCCAGCATGATGCGGTTGCCGAGGCCGTCTCCCCTGAAATAGCCCACGTTGTTGTTCAGGTTGCTTTCCATGTTTTCCACAATCCAGGCATTTGAGTTGCTAACCAGTTCACGTTCCCGGTCATTCAGATGCAGGCAGTGGGCAAGAATGGTTTTCGGGGAGTTTAGCACACCGTAATCATAAAGCCGTTCAATGACCCGTTTGCCGTATTTTTCCTGGCTGTCTTTTTCATCGAGCATGTCTTCGGCTACATGAATGTGAATGCCCGACTGCATTTTTTCCATCAAATCAACCGCTTTCTTCAGTGTGTTGTTTCCCACAGTGAAAGAAGCATGAAGCCCCACCAGTCCCTGCCGCTTTTGCAGATAGCGTCCGGTTTCTTCCAACCCGGCTTTGGCTTTTTCCATGCCGTCCCTGTCGGAAATTTCATAACACAGCAAATGGCTGATACCCACCTCCTCAAATGCTTCTGCAATGATGTCCAGCGAACCCACAATGCTGTTTGGTGAAGCATGGTGATCAATCACAAAAGTGGAGCCCGCTTTGGCACAGGCCGTGGCAGTGACCAGCGCGCTGGCTTTGATACTTTCCCTGTCAAGTGCCTTGTCCAGGTTCCACCAGATGTATTTCAGGATTTCCAGAAAATTTTCGGGTGACTTTGCCGGAGCAGGCATACCCCTTGCCAAAGCGGAATAGGCATGATGATGTCCCACGGCAAACGATCTGGTCACATATTTTCCGGTGCAGTCAAGTGTTTCGTATTTCTGCCCGTTGGAAAGATTATCTGTAAATCGTACAGAGCCGTTCGCACCTTCGGTGACCAGAATATGGGTTTCTTTGAATTCCAGTGTTTTCCAGTCTATGTAGGTTGCGTTTTTTAACAATAAAGCCATTTCGTCATTTTTTCTTTTTGGCACTCCGTGTCTTCTCGGTGGCGCTTTGTGCAACAGCTATATTAAAATAGTAAAGTCATCAAATTTACATAAAGAAACATTATAAACTTAATAAATCATTGTTACTCTCCTGCAAGTTGCTTTCTCCTTCTATTTTTATTAAATTTGTCGAAACTTTAGGAAATTTATGGATTGATAATTGAAACATGAGCCCGACGGTTTTGAGAATAAAAGGGTACAGGTTTTTCTTTTTTTCGAGAGAAGAAGAACGAATGCATATTCATGTTTTGTCAAACGACGGAGAAGCGAAGTTTTGGATTTTTCCGGAAATCAAGATGGTGAAAAACCATAAGTTTTCAAGTAAACAACTGAAAGAAATAGAGGAAATTATAAAAGAACATCAGGATGAGTTTATTAATGCATGGAGAAAACATTTTGGCAGTTGAGGTAACGAATATTTCCGCTCACGGCTTTTGGTTGCTGACCGGAGGAAATGAAGTGTTTTTACCTTTTGATGAGTTTCCATGGTTTAAAGACCAGACGGTGAAAGCAATCACAAATGTTGAAGAAGTATCCCCCGGACATTTTTACTGGCCTGATATTGATGTGGATTTAACAGTGGAAATGATTGAACATCCTGAACGGTTCCCGCTGAAAGCCAGGGTATAAAAGAATATTCTTGTTTTTATTTTCTCTCTTTCCTTTTCAACGGTAAACAGTTTCTTTTCATCCCGTCAAAAGCATAAAGCGCATTGGCAATAGCTGCTGCCGTGGGCACCATGCCGATTTCTCCGATACCTTTGGCACCGTAAGGGCCGATGGGGTCAGCCACTTCAACCGGTTTGACAACGATTTCAGGGGTTTCGTGTGCCCTTAAAATACCGAGGTCACGCATTCTGTCGGTGATAAGGAAGCCGTCTTTCATGGGCAGCTCTTCCGTCAGGGCATAACCCGTGCCCATATGAACACCGCCTTCAATCTGTCCTTCGAAAAGCATGGGGTTCATCACCTTTCCGCCGTCATGAGCAGCCACTATCCGGCTGATGTTGCCCTCGCCGTCCAGAATGCAGACCTGCGCGGCATAGCCGTAAGAATAATGGGTGATTTGCTCTTTCACGTTGCTGACAGGCTCGGTGGTCCAGTCGCAGATATATTCACCTTTGTAAACTTTTCCTTTCAACTGTCCAAGGCCGGTTGTTCGCAAATCCTCTTTCAGTCCTTTGGCCGCATTGATAACGGCCAGTCCCACCAGCGCCGTAGCCCTTGAAGAGGTAGTCATTCCGGTTTTGACCTGGGCCTTGGTATCCACCACCACTTTGATGATTTCCGGGTCTATTCCGGTTTCTTCGCAAAGTGTTTGCAGTGCCATGTTGTGCACGCCCTGACCCATTTCCGTCCAGCCGTGATGCAGCCGGACTTCCTTTTCCGAAACAATTTCAATCTTTACGGTGGAGCTGTCAATCATGCCGTTGCCTACGCCCGAGTTTTTGATGGCGGTGGCAATGCCTGCGTATTTCGCATTGTTAAAATCCTCCTTCACCGCTTCGAGACAGGCGCGGATACCTGTTCCGGTCAGCTTTTGTCCCGTGGCTGTTGCCAGCCCGTCCGTGAGGGCATTATCGTAGCGAAACTGCCACCGGTCGAAACCGCCTTGCCGGCAGAGGTCATCAATGCAACTTTCCAGGGCGAAGACCACCTGCGGCACGCCAAACCCGCGCATGGCACCACAGGGGATGTTATTGGTGTAAACCGTTTTGGCTTCGATTTCCACATTGGGGATGTAATATCCACCCGCGGCATGGCCTGCCACGCGTTCCAGCACTTTGGTTCCTACTGAAGCATAGGCACCGGTGTCGCCCACGGCTTTCAGTTTCAGGAAGGTGAGTTTGCCGTGTTCATCCGCCCCCACTTCCATATCCATAAAGACAGGATGGCGCTTGGGATGCAGCCGGATGGACTCCTGCCGCGTGAGTGTCAGCTTAACCGGTTTTTTCATAAGCCAGGCAAACAGGGCAGTCTGTCCCTGGATGCTCAAATCTTCTTTTCCGCCAAAACCTCCGCCGTTGGGCACCAGGATGACGCGCACTTTTTCTTCCGGAAGGCCCAAAATCATGGACACCTGCCGCCGGTCTTCGTACACACCCTGGCTCTGGCTGTAAAGGATGAGACCGTCCTCACCGTCAGGCATGGCCACGGCAGCTTCCTTTTCAAGGAAACCGTGCTCAATGCGTTGTGTTTCAAAATGACCTTTGGCGATGTATTTTGTTCTATTTCTGACTTTTTCCGGGTCACCGACCGTAAACTGCGTTGTGCTGAAATGATTGGGGCGGTCGGGATGTATCGCCTTGCTGTTGATGGCTTCAAAAACATCGGTAACTGGCTTGTGAACTTCATAATCCACTTCAATCAGCTCCGCTGCCTGCCGTGCAATCTCTTCCGTGTCGGCCACCACGCCGGCAATCACATCGCCGATGTAATGTGTCATTTCCCCTTCGCCTATCATCACCGGCCAGTCCTGATAAATCAACCCCACTTTGTGTTCGCCGGGAATGTCTTTGGCCGTGAAAACCCTGTGGACGCCGGGAACTTTTTCAGCTTTCCCGGTGTTTATACTGATGACCTTTGCGCTGGGATAATCGCTGAATTTCAGGGCGGCATACAGCATTCCGTCGAAAAACAGGTCGTCAACAAAAGGTCTTTTTCCGGTGGCTGTTTCGTAGGCCTCATATTTGGGATGGCGTTCACCGATTTTACCTTTTGTCTTGCGGATTTCCAGCTTTTCCTTTTTGGCCAGTGCTTCACCTGCGTATTGAATAGCTTCTTCGATTTTTTTGTAACCGGTGCAACGGCAGAGATGGGGTTTGATGGCTTTCCTGATTTCCTCCACCGTGGGATGCGGATTGTCCTGCAACAGCACCTTTGTGCGGCTGATAAACCCCGGTGTGCAAAACCCGCATTGCACGGCGCCTTTGTTGACAAATGCCTTGGCGATGGTGTCAAGTACATATTCGGGAAACCCTTCCGGGGTGTATATTCTGGCATTTTCGAGTGTCCGCATTTTCGTCACGCACGACAGTTTGGCTTTACCGTTGATTTCCACGGTGCAGGCCCCGCAGGCCGCCTGGCCCGAGCAACCGTCTTTTACCGAAGTGATATGCTGCTCCAGTCGCAGGTATTTGAGCAGCGTTTTTTCGGGGTCGCCGTCGTATGTTACTTTCTTGTTGTTCAAATAAAAGGTTATCATGTGAGTAGGTTTTTCAGTTCGTTCAAAGCGGGATTAACCGGCGGAGGCATTTCCAGTAAGGAGCTCACCGCTTTCAGGTCTTTCAGCCCGCTGCCTGTTAACAGTACGATATTTGTACTGCTATTTTCCAGTTTACCTTGTTTATCATAAGCCAGTAATCCAGCGAAAGCTGCCGCTGCTGCCGGCTCGGCAAACAAGCCCGTGTTTGATGCCAGCGTTTTGGATGCCTTTAAAATTTCTTTATCAGTCACAGTGATAAACTCACCCTGGTACTTTTCAATGAATTGCGAAGACATGTGGTAATTCCGCGGAATGTCAACGGAAATGGAGTCGGCAACGGTGGATGATGATTTTGACCTAAACTCCTGTTTTCCGATATTCCTCACCAGATTATCACTGCCTTTTGCCTGGACAGCCACTATAACCGGTATCTTTTCAATAATACCCAGGTTCATCAAATCCTCAAATCCTTTGTACACACCCGAAATGATGACACCGTCACCCACCGGGACAAAAATCCTGTCGGGGATTTTCCGGTTTAACCGGTCATACAATTCAAAGGCAACCGTTTTCTTTCCTTCGATGGTCAGGGGATTGAAAGCGGTGTTGCGGTTGTATAACCCGAGTTCTTTTGTCGCTGCAATGCTCAAATCGAATGCATCGTCGTAGGTGCCTTTCACCCGGACAACTTTGGCACCGTACATCAGCGACTGGGTGATTTTGGCAAGGGGTGCATTTTCGGGAAGCAGGATGATGGCTTTCTGTCCCTGTGCAGCGCAGATGCCGGCCAGTGATGAGCCCGCATTCCCCGTAGATGCCGTGATGATTGTGTCAATTCCCTGCTCTTTTGCAAATGCCGAAACCAGTGCGGATGCCCGGTCTTTGAAGGAAAAAGTCGGGTTCTGGGCATCATCTTTTAAAAACAAGGTAAAAGAGAGCTTTTTCCTTTCCAGAGCCGTTATTTTGTATAAAGGTGTATCTCCGATTTTCAGATTAGGCAGACTGTCCGTACTCCGGACGGGCAGCAAATCAATGAACCCGGTTTTTTTAAGCCGGTCGAAACCGGGAGTGATATTTTTGTAATCATAAACGGTTTTCAGTACTCCTTTCGGCGGCAAATCAGGTGTGTTGGTTGCCTCGCAATCAGGGCATAAATAGCGGATTTGGGAATTGTCGTATTCCCTGCCGCAGGTGGTGCAGAGGTAGTGGAATTTGGTATTTGTATTAGTGGTCATTTTAACTTTTTTAGATTTTTGTAATCAATGAGTGATTTCATTTGAGTAATCGCAATAGTGTTCAATTGTTTCAAACGTTCACTTTGAGGAAGTCCCTGACGAATAAGCATTGCATTGATACTCTCGAGGTTGGATAATATAACCAATTGTTCTATTGTAGCATAATCACGGATATTTCCTTTTGTATCTGGATTTTCTTCTCTCCAATCCTTTGCTGTTTTTCCAAAAAGCGCCATATTTAATAAATCAGCTTCATTGGCATAAACGAAATTAATCTGTGTTTTGGTTAGGGTTGGCGGTATCAGGTTCTCTTTGATAGCATCGGTATGAATACGGTAATTCGCTTTGGCTATTGTTCGTTGGACATTCCATTCAAGTTGCAGCCGTTTGTTTTCATCTTCTTTAAGCCGTTGGAATTCTTTGATTAAATAAAGCTTAAATTCAGCACTAATCCAGGATGCAAACTCAAAAGCAATATCTTTTTGCGCATAAGTTCCTCCACCTCTTCCGGTTTTGGAAATTATCCCTTTGGCATTTGTTAATGCAATCCATTTGGATGGCGATAAAGTAAAGCTGTTACTCCCCGCTTCGTACAAAAGGGGGTCGAATTCGACCCCTTTAAAATCAGGATTGTTGATTTTCTCCCAAAGACCCAAAAACTCAATGGTGCTCCGGTTTCTCATCCAGTTTTTTATGACATCTTTGGGTTCGGATGGATTACGGTACCGGGCAATATCAGTTAAAGAAATATAATCTTCCCCTGATTTGGTAATCAGTAAAACCTGTTTCCCTTTAACCTGTATTGTTTTGATAGTTGCCATTTAAAGTTTAATTATCCGGGATTAACTCCATCGAAATCAAAGTAATATTAAAAAAATGCCATAATATTAGAATACTGGCAAAATTTTGAACTTGGTAAATTACAAATACTCCTTCACCACCCCCGTCCTTTCGTTGAACTCCTCGATTTTACGGTCCCATTCTTCCACCATGGCAAAGCGGGAAGTCCAGTAATTATCGTCGTACCACTGGGCGTTCAGTTCCTCGACGGTTTTGCCCTGCTGTTCCACCCAGGTGAAATATTTCAGGTTGTGCATCCGCTTTTTCTGGTAATAGTTCATCTCAATCATGTGGTCAATGGTAAGCGCCATCAGGTCGGCCTCGAAACTGACGGCAGCGTCTTTCGCCGTAAAGTCACCGTTATTCTCCCGTTCCTCGGCCAGCCGCGACTGGTAAAGTTCCATGGAGTCGGTGGCAACCGTTAATATGATGTCCTTTTCATTCATTTCGTAATATTTGGCCAGCTTGACGGAACCCATCAGGTTGGCAATGGACGAAATGCCCAGCCACTCCAGTTTGTCCACCAGTTCCGGGTGAATACCGGCCTCATTTTTAAGGAATTCCTTTCCTGCGGGCTCATTGAACAACCGCATGAGACGGATGTTGGGATTGTCGTCTATTCCGGCCACCAAATCCATATTTTTGATATTGTGTATCCACGGAACATGCTTGTCGCCAATGCCTTCAATGCGGTGCTCGCCGTAACCGTTCAGCAGCAGGGTTGGACACTGGAGGGCCTCTCCGGCACAGACTTTTACCCGTGGATGAATGGTGCGGATATAATCGGCGGAGCCGAGCGTCCCTGCCGAGCCCTGTGTCAGGAAAATCCCCGTGAACCGGTCGTCCTCATTTTTTACCTGATTGAAAACCTCTTCCATGGCGGGGCCGGTGACGGCATAATGCCACAGCGGATTGCCGATTTCCTCGAACTGGTTCAGGTTGACAATTTCGTCACCCCGCTCTTTCAGCAGCTCTTTCACTTTGTCGTAAATCTCCTTCACATTGCTTTCGGTGCCGTGGGTGGCAATCACTTCTGCACCCACCTTGTGCAGCCATTCAAAGCGCTCCTGCGACATCCCTTCGGGCAGGACGGCGATAGACTTACAATCAAGCAGGTAACTGTCGTAAGCTCCGCCGCGGCAGTAATTGCCGGTGGAAGGCCACAATGCCTTCTGTCGGGTTGGGTCAAAGCGGCCGGTGACCAGCTTCTCAACCAGCGGCCCGAAAGTGGCGCCTACCTTGTGCGAGCCGGTGGGGAAAAACTTACCGATAAGCATGATGATACGGGCTTTCACTCCGGTCAGTTCTGACGGCAGTTCCAGAAAGTTTACCCCGTTAAAACCGCCACCGAATTCCACCGGTTCATTCTTCCAGGTGATGCGGAACATGTTGAGCGAGTTCAAATCCCAAAGCCCTATGTTTTTCAGTTTTTCTTTTATCTTTTCCGGTATCAGTTCCGGGTTGCGCATTTGTTTGTATGTCGGCAGGATGATGTGACGCTCCCTGCACCTTTTCACTGTGTTTTCAAGAACCTGTTCTGTATTCATAAAAAGATTTTTATCGTTTATTTTAAAGAACTTTATCCAATGATTTGTCTGTCAATATTGTGATAGACTTTGATTACAGATAAAACGACTGCGCGCCCTGCATGATGACGTACATCTCAACAGCTTCGCGCAAATCAATTTCAAAATTACCGTTTTTATCGGTTTCGATTTCCCGAATGCGTAAAGTCTTTTTATTCAGCGAAATCTTTGTGTTTCCCGTTTCAAATATCAATCGGTCTTCATATTCCGTTAATGCCGACCGGTGAGCATTTCCTGCAAATAAAATCCTGCTTT
>JAOZOO010000026.1:0-11568 GCA_029933225.1 Bacteroidales bacterium
TTTAATCATTTGCTATCTCGCTTTCGATGGTCTTTTTCAGTTTTTCCTGCTGTTTTTCGGAAAGATGGATATGCAGGTGTTCGGAGTCAATTTGTTTCAAATCATTAAGAGTTTCGGAGATGATTTTGTTTTGTTGGGCAAACCGTCTGCAGAATTTACAATAGGCCAGGTGCATTTTAAGCTGCATTTTCTGGATACACCCCAGACGCTCAAATTCACTTTTCGTTATCAGGTAGGTTGCCTGATCGCAATCAAGCATAATTTTTTCCATACCTTTTTTTATAACGCTTTTTTTGTTACCCATTTTTCCACTTCATTTCAATGCATTCTCTTAATTTGAGGCGTGCCCTGTGCAGCATGACCCAAAGGTTAGACGGAGTGCAGCCTAACTCCTTACAAACTTCATCGCTATTTATTTCATCAATTACTTTCAGGATAAAAACAGCTTTCCAGTTGTCGGGAAGAAAAGAAAGACAGAGTTCGAGTATTCTCCGGAATTCCTCCCTGTGCAAAGGATCATCCAACTCATGCGGCCATTCGTGAGGCGCCCTTTCCATGATCCAGTGGCCTTCATCAGGCCCTTCATGGTTAAACGGTTTTGCGAATTCGGAAGAAGAAATTTCTCTGCTGGTGCTTGATTTCCGGTAGTGGTCAATGACCTTTCTTTTCAAAATGGAGATCAGCCAGGTGATTTCGGAACTTTTTCCCTGGAAAGAATGCATGGCTTTCAGGGCGGCAATAAAAGTTTCCTGAACCATATCTTCGGCAAGTTCTTTCGACAACACCCGTGAATAGGCAAAGTTGTATAAATAATCGCCGTGGTTTTCAACCCAGTTTTCCGGGTTTAATAAGTGTTTTCCGCCTTGTGGGCTTGTTGGGATAGGATCCATAGTGCGGTATAAAATTACTATTATGTATTAATAATTCAACATTATAACATTTATTTTATGCAATAGTGTTAAATTTTAGTTAAAAAACAATTGCTTTATCTGAACAAGGTCGTCAAACAGAGATAAAATAAAGAAGGACAGAATAGATTGGCATAGCAAAAGATAAATTTCAATCTACAGGTAATTTCAAAACTTTGTTATATTTTTGTCCTTGCATTGATAAAGAAAAGAGGGGAAATGGAGAGCGAAACAGAAATCACAAAAACATATATAACACCGGAGACAACACGTGGCTGCTGTGTTCCCGAAAGTACTTATTCGAGAGGTCAGTCGGTGAATCAGCTCCGATGTTGCAAGCTGGCTTCTTTCAACTGGTTACCTGATGTTTCAGGGCCGTTAACGCCAAATTATGTGGAAGTCAGGTTTAAAAATGACCACAAGGACTTTTTCACCTATCCTGCCGAAATGCGTCTGCTCGAAGGAGAAATTGTCGCCGTGGAAGCCTCACCGGGACATGATATCGGTATCGTCTCATTGACTGGCGATGAGGTACGTTTACAGATGACGCGCAAAAATTTTGATCCTGAAAAGAGGGAAATAAAACGGGTTTTCAGGCATGCCCGTCCGGTGGACATCGAAAAATGGTTTGAAGTGATGGCCCTTGAGAAGCCTACGATGAAAAAATCGCGCGTGATTGCCATGGACCTGGGACTGGAGATGAAGATCAACGATGTGGAATACCAGGGTGATAAAACCAAAGCCATCTTTTATTATACCGCGAGCGAAAGGGTGGATTTCAGAGAGCTGATCAAGAAACTGGCCGAAGCATTCCGCATCCGTGTCGAGATGCGTCAGATCGGTGTCAGGCAGGAAGCGGCCAAGCTGGGCGGCCTGGGGTCGTGCGGGCGGGAGCTTTGCTGTGCCTCGTGGATCAGCGGATTTCGAAGTGTTTCAACTACATCAGCCCGTATTCAGCAATTGTCGCTTAACCCGCAAAAACTGGCCGGACAGTGTGGTAAACTGAAATGCTGCCTGAATTATGAAGTGGACAGCTACGTGGAAGCGCTGAAAGATTTTCCTGATAACAGAATTGTGCTGAAAACAAAAAAAGGTGAGGCCGTTTATCAGAAAAGTGACATCTTCAAAAAGATCATGTGGTATGCTTATGCAGGTGATACGACAAATATTATGGCTATTCCCATCGACAAGGTCAAAAAGATCATTGACATGAACCACCATGGAAAATTTCCGGAGGATCTGGAAAGTTATGCGCTTCAGCAAAGTGTGAGCGACAACGTTGAAACGGACGCCGAAGATGATTTTATCGGCATTTTCTGATGATTATTTATCGACAGCAAAGCAATATTTTTGGTTATTTCGCATTTTACTTGAAAAACAAAATCATGATTCGTTTTCTGTTGCCTTTTTTGGCAGCTTTTGTTTTTTCCCTGACATCCTGTAACACTGAGGCTGTTTATGATGCCAATATCCCCATCGGGCATGATTCATGGTATAAAGATGAGGCAGCACATTTTGAAGTGGATATACAGGACACGCTTGCTGCTTACAACTTTTATATTAATCTGAGAAATACAACAGACTACAGGTTCAGTAACCTTTATTTATTTATGACGACCAAATTTCCCAACGGCAATTTTACACGTGATACCATTGAGTGTATCCTGGCCGATAATATGGGAAAATGGCTTGGAAAGGGTTGGGGACATCTGAAGGAAAATGAAATACTATTAAACAGCTCTATGCGTTTCCCTTTGAAAGGCAAATACGAATTCTGGATACAACAGGCTATGCGTGCCGACACGCTGAAAGGTATTGCCAACATAGGATTGAGAATTGTAAAAGTAACGGAATAAATTGTCAACAATTAACATGACAACGGAAAAACAGGAAAATAAAAAACCGAAAAAATTCAATTACATCGTAAAATTCTGGATGGTGTTTGTGGGTTTATTCCTCCTGACCATACTTTTCTTTTACGGTGTGGCGAGGGGGTGGTTCGGGCCTATGCCCAGTTTTGCGGAGCTTGAAAATCCCAAAAGTAATCTTGCATCCGAAGTTATTTCTGCTGACGGGGTAGTATTGGGGACCTTTTTCATTGAAAACCGCTCCAATGTGGATTACCGGGACATTTCCCCGAATCTGATCAATGCCATCATTGCCATTGAGGATATCCGTTTTGAGGAACATTCGGGAATTGACCAGCGGGCACTGCTTCGGGTTGCGTACGGTGTGCTGACCGGACACAGCAAAGGCGGGGGAAGTACCATTACACAACAACTGGCCAAAAACCTGTTTCCCCGTGGCAACCTGAATACTCCCCAACTGATCCTTCGGAAGTTCCAGGAATGGATCACCGCCGTCAAGCTTGAAAGAACATACTCCAAAGAGGAGATCATTGCCATGTACCTGAATACGGTGTTTTACGGACATAACGCGTACGGTATTAAGTCGGCTGCGGCTACATTTTTTGCAAAAACACCCGATTCACTCAATCTTCAGGAAGCTGCTCTGATGGCCGGAGTGGTGAACCGTCCTACAGGATACAGTCCGATACTCCATCCAGAGGCTGCTCTGGAAAGGCGTAACCTTGTGCTGAAACAGATGGAAAAATACGGGTATATCAATGAGCAAACTTATGACTCGGTGAGCCAGCTTCCACTTGGCGTTACGAAATACGGTATGCTGGATCATAACCGCGGGCCGGCCACTTATTTCAGGGAGTACCTTCGTAAATGGATGAAAAAATGGTGCAAAACACATTATAAAGCCAATGGAGAACCGTATAACCTGTACACCGACGGCCTGAAAATATACACAACAATAGATTCGCGTATGCAACGCTATGCCGAAGAGGCCATTCGTGAGCATCTGGCCAATGATCTGCAGCCTGCCTTTTACGAACACTGGAAAGGATACACTTATGCCCCGTTCGTGTTTCAGACTGACGATGAGGAAGAAATTAAGCAGGCGGTGGAAAAAATCATGAAGCAATCCATGAGAAGGAGCGAAAGATACCGGCTGTTGAGGAAAGCGGGAGTGGATGCCGATTCCATTGAAAAAAGTTTCAACTCCCCCGTTCCGATGCGTATCTTTAGCTGGAACGGCACAATTGATACGGTGATGACGCCGATGGATTCCATCAGGTATTACAAATATTTCCTGAATGCCAGTCTGTTGTCGGTGGAGTCGCACACAGGTTACATACGGGCTTATGTGGGCGGCAACGATTACCGGTTTTTTAAATATGACCATATCATCCAGGGAAAAAGGCAGGTGGGATCAACTTTCAAACCTTTCCTTTATACGCTGGCCATGCAGGAGGGCGAGTACTCGCCGTGCTACAAAGTGCCTAACATTTCGTACAGTGTTGAACTGGATGATGGTACTTTCTGGACGCCGAGAAATTCTTCTTCCGAGCGGATAGGTGAGGAGGTAACCCTCAAGTGGGCACTTGCCAACTCCAACAACTGGATATCGGCCTATCTCATCAAACGCTTCTCGCCCCAGTCAGTGATCAAGATGGCTCACAACATGGGTGTTACTTCCGATATTCCGGCGGTGCCGGCCATTGCCCTTGGCACTCCCGACCTGTCACTTTACGAAATGGTGGGAGCCATGAACACCTTTGCCAATAAAGGGGTTTACATCAAACCCATGTTTGTGCTGAAGATCGAAGACAAAAATGGCAATGTACTGGAACGTTTTGTCGCAGAAAAAAACGAAGCCATGGACGATGTGACTGCCTACAAAATGATCGAACTGATGAAAGGTGTAGTCGAAAGCGGCACGGGTATCCGCCTGCGTTACAAGTATGGGTTTACGAATCCCATTGCAGGGAAAACAGGAACCACCCAAAACCAGTCTGACGGATGGTTTATGGGCATTACGCCCGATCTGACCACGGGCGTCTGGGTGGGCGCCGAAGACCGCAGTGTGCATTTCAGGTCCATTCGTCTGGGGCAGGGTGCCAACATGGCCTTACCTATCTGGGCGCTTTACATGAAAAAGGTTTATGCCGATACCTCATTGCACATCAGCCAGGGGGATTTCGAGAAACCGCTGAAAGACATCTCGGACGAATTTGATTGTGAGAAATACGACCAGCAACACAATACCGGTGTGGATGATACCGGGGATGAGGAAGATGAGTTTTGACCCCCTCTGCCTTCGGCATCCCCGCCTGACTGACGCAGTCGGGCAGGTCCCCCGAGGGGGGAGAAATCGTTGTGATATTTGTTATGTTATAAGAGTCTTGTGTCTAAATGTCTTGCATCTTATGTCTTGGCTCTTGATTCTTGGCTCTTGTGTCTTGACCCCCTCTGTCCTTCGGACATCTCCCCCAGAGGGGGAGAACAATCCTTGTGTCATTTGGTAAATTTATGAGTCTTGGCTCTTTGTTCCTGGCTCTTGGTTCTTTCAAAATACCACCGTAAACACCGCCCCTTTATCCGCTTTGGAACGAACGCTGATGCTGCCTTTGTGCATGGACATGATCTGGCGCGAGAGACTCAGCCCGATGCCGGAACCTGATTTTTTTGAAGTGAAAAACGGCATGAATATTTTATCCATGATGTCCTGCTTTATGCCTTTGCCGTTGTCGGCAATTTCAATGATGATGCGGTTGTTCAGATTCATGGATGCCCGGAGAGAGATTTTAGGATCGCTGATCTCTCTGACAGCGTCAATGGCATTGAGCAGCAGATTGATCAACACCTGCTCAACAAGGTCGGGATCGGCCAGTATTTTCAGATCCTGGGGATAGATGTTTACATCGCTTTGAATGCCGGAGGCCTCAAATTTCGGGTCCATCAATTGCAGTACCCGGTCAAAGAGTTCCCTGACCCTGAAATACCTGAAATGCGGTTTGGGTATCCGGGTCAGGTTGCGGTAAAGTTCAACAAAACTCAACAGTCCATTGCTGCGGTTTTCAATGGTGGCGATGGCGTGCACGATATTTTCAAATTGCTCCTGCTCATCTTCACCAAGCCGGGGATTTGAGTTTTTGTATTCATCCAGGATACCGTTGACCGTGGAAGCCAGCGAGGAAATGGGTGTAATGGAATTCATGATTTCATGAGTGAGCACACGGATAAGCTTTTGCCATGACTCGATTTCTTTCTGTTCCAGTTCGGGATGAATGTCCTGAAACGATACCAGGATATACTCCTCGCCGCGCATGCGGAAAGCGGTGGCGCTGATGGAAAGCTGAAGTAACTCGTCATTGATAAAAAGTTTAAAAAGCGTTTTGTTGCCGGCTTTCATGTTCATCAGCAGTTCGGGCAGGTCTTCCGCCACTTCTTTCAGATCACTGATCTTCCGTAAACGTTTTACCTGAAGTAGTCGTTTTACGGCATTGTTATAAACATCAACCTCACCATTGAGCTTGTAAACGATGATGCCGATACTGACATGCTGAATGACGGTAAGCAGGTAATTGAAATGTTCTTCTTTTTCGGTTTTGTTCCGGTTAAATGCCTCGATCACCTCATTGAATTCGCGGTTCAGTCCTTCAAAACTTTTTCCCATTTCATTGCCCCCGAAAGAGGTAGTGAAGTCGGCATGGCGGATGGACTCGAAAAACCGGGTAAGTTTGCGGTTGGTTTGTTCGGCATACCGGATAAGCATGACCACCTGCAGAATGAGCAGCAGGATCAGAATGATGGTGCTGACGGCATAAGAAGCCTGCGTATGCAATCTGAAGATCAGCGCCACATTCACCACGATCAGCAGCACCCTGATGATCACCTGTATCCGGAATCCTTTAAATACCATGTTTTTTTATTCTTCGGTATAATGATGCACGGGTCAGGCCCAGTTCTTTTGCGGCCCTGCTGATGTTGCCACCGTGTTTGTCAATGACTTTGCGGATCAGAATTTTCTCCACTTCGTCGAGGTTCATATTGTCCGCTGTAAAGTCATCATCATGCCTTTCACCGGTTTCGTCCATGAAAAAGTCTTGCGGTTCAAGGACATTTGAATCGCTGAGAATAACAGCCCGTTCGACGGCATGTTGCAATTCCCGGATATTTCCCGGCCAGGTATGTTTTTGCATTCGTTTTAAGGTGCCGGTTGTGATCCGTTTTTTCGGTATCTTGTATTTTTTGCAGTACAGGTCAAGATAAAACTCAACCAGCGGTTCGATGTCTTCCAACCGTTCACGCAATGGCGGGATGGAAATTTCCACGGTGTTGATCCGGTAAAGCAAATCCTGACGGAATTTGTTCTCTTTCACCATTTCATAAAGGGGCATGTTGGTGGCGCAGATCAGGCGGATATCCACGGGTATCTCCTTGCTCGATCCCAGCCGGACTACTTTGCGGCTTTGTAATATGCTAAGCAGTTTCGATTGCAGCGGTAACGAAAGGTTGCCGATCTCATCAAGGAAAAGGGTGCCCTTGTTGGCTACCTCGAAGCGTCCGGCCCGGTCTTCTTTGGCATCGGTAAAAGCGCCTTTTTTGTATCCGAACAGCTCACTCTCAAAAAGGCTTTCGGTAATGGCACCGAGGTCCACCGGAATGAATACCTTGTCATGACGCGGGGAGGCGCGATGGATAGCCCGGGCAACAACCTCTTTCCCGGTTCCGTTCTCGCCGAGGATCAGGACATTAGCATCGGTTTTGGCTACTTTCAAAGCTATTTTCATCACCTTTTCCATCGCAGGTGAAATGCTGATCAGGTTATGATAGGCCTGGTCCTGGTCCGATATCAGCACTTTTTGTGTGGACTTCAGATTTTCGAGTTCCACTTTGGATTGCCTGATGCGCAGGGAGGCCTCAATGGTCGCCAGCAGCTTTTTGTTGTCCCACGGTTTCAGGATGAAATTTGTGGCGCCTTCTTTGATTCCCTGAACAGCCAGCTCAATGTCGCCATAGCCGGTGATAAAAATGACAGTGGCTGCGGGGTCAAAGCCCAGGATGACATTCAGCCAGTGAAATCCTTCCTGTCCGCTGGTGGCATCCCTCGAGAAGTTCATGTCTAACAGGATGACATCATAGCTGTCATTTTTCAGCAGCGAGGGAATATTTTCCGGGTTCTTTTCGGTATGGACGATCTCGAAATGCTGCCGTAAAAACATTTTGGCCGCAAGCAGAATATCCGGGTCATCGTCAACAATCAGTATCCGGGCTTTTATCTTGGTCATAAGTTTATTTTAGTTTTTGGTTAATGCTTCAGATTATTATCGGTTTGTTTCCGTAAAACAATTTAAAAAATTAAAAATACGGTTAATTGTTCACACCTGTACAAAAATATGGACGATTTCGAACACGTTTAGTTACACCTTATTGAAAAATAATTTTTAAATTGCTGTAATTTAGCCGGATACATCTTGTGGCACAGTATTCGTTAAACTTTGTTAAGAAAAGAGAAATTCGAACCAACGGGTTAACCCGTTGGTTCATACAGAGGAATGAAACTTCTGTTTTAAAAAAGCCGGTTCCTGCCTGTACTTATGGGGAGGGGCTGTTTATTCATGTATAAATGATCAATACAAAAGGATTAAAAAAGATATTTCAGGCAGGGGATGTGGAAACCATTGCACTGCGGGATGTAAGCATTGATGTGGAAAAGGGTGATTTTGTGGCTGTGATGGGGCCTTCGGGCTGCGGCAAAACAACGCTTTTAAATATTCTGGGTTTGATAGATAACCCGAATGACGGAGAATATTATTTTAACGGTCAGGAGGTTTCAAAACTGCATGATAAACAAAAAGCCGTTTTGAGAAAAAAGAACATTGGTTTTGTTTTTCAGAATTTTAACCTCATTGATGAGCTGACTGTCCGTGAAAACATTGAATTACCATTGATTTATCTCGGCTGGAAAAAGAAAGACAGAAAAAAACGTGTGGATGAGGTGATCGAACGAATGGAGATCAGCCACCGGAAAAATCTTTTTCCGGCACAACTATCAGGAGGCCAGCAACAGCGTGTGGCAGTCGCCCGGGCTGTAATTGCCAGGCCGGCACTCATTCTGGCTGATGAACCCACAGGCAATCTCGATTCGATGCACGGCGAAGAAGTAATGAACCTGCTGAATGAACTAAATAAAGAGGGAACAACCATTGTCATGGTCACCCACTCACGAAGGGACGCCTCTTACAGCCGGCGGATCATCCATCTTTTCGACGGGCAGGTCATCAACGAAAATCTGAATAAGTTTTTGTGATATCAAATTATTTTAAAATAGGATTCAGAATACTGAACAGGCAGCGCAGCTATACTGTGCTGAACATACTTGGACTGACGATCGGCATTGCCGTTTTTGTTTTCATCTATCTGTATGTGCAAAGCGAAGTCAGGTACGACAGGTACTGGACGGATTCGGAAAATATTTACCGTGTCTGGGCCGAATACAAGTTGGAAGGAAAAGTTGAGCGGGTAGCCATTACACCTTTCAAGCTTGCTGACGAATTGCAGAAAAATTTCCCGGAAATCAGGGTGTCCACCAAGCTCTTTTTTACCGATCCTTCCGACGTCAATGACCTTTCATCGCTGACTTATAATGATGAGGTCTTTGAGGTTCAGAATATTACTTTGAGCGACTCGGGGCTGTTCCGCATATTTGATTATAATTTTTCCGAAGGCGATCCCTGGTCGGCATTGTCGGCGCCCAATTCCATTGTCATCAGTTCAAAGGTGGCAAAAGAGATTTTCGGAGATAAAAAAGCATTGGGAAAGAAATTGAAATCCATGCGCCGGGAATACACTGTTACCGGCGTGTTTGAGGAAAATATCTGCCCGACGCACCTGAATTTTGATGCGGTGGTTTCGGAAAGTTCACTTTCGCCGCAGAATCTACGGCGTTTGAAAAGCGACTGGTATCATCTGGGGTTTTATACTTATTTGAAGCTTGACGATACGGTAAGCGTTAAGAGTTTTGAGAAACGGATCAATGAATATACCTCAAAAGAAATCAAAGCTTATGTTGACAGCGCCGGGGTGAATATTGACGGGTACATGATCTTCAGCCTCGACCCGGTACGTCATGTGCATTTCAACACGACACTATCCTATGACAGTCCTTCGAATGCAAACCCGGCCTATCTGATCATTTTCAGCATCATTGCAGGCTTTATCCTGTTGACGGCTTCCATCAATTACATCAACCTCGCGATGGCCCGTTCCCTGAAACGTGCCAAAGAAGTGGGGATGCGGAAGGTGCTGGGCGCTTTTCGCAAGCAACTGGCTTTACAGTATGTCAGCGAAGCATTCATCGTTGTGCTCATTGCGTTTGTTCTGGCGCTGTCGCTGGTTGAACTGCTGATGCCCTGGTTCAATGCGCTGGTGGGAAAGCACCTGACACTCGCCGGGACACTGTTTTCAATTCACGGTATCGGGTTCGGGGTGTTGCTTATCCTGATGATTGTGGTCCTGGCGCTCGGAAGCGGCCTGTTCCCGGCTTTTGTCCTTTCAAGATTCAACCCGGCAACCGTACTGAAAGGAAATAATTTTATGGCCACCATCCGGGGAAAACAAAAGATTTCTGCAGGCGGTATCCGCAAGATTCTCGTTATCATCCAATACGTTGTTTCCATTGGTATGATCATCGCCACACTGATCATTTTCTTTCAGATGAGGTTCCTGAAAAACAATGACCTGGGATTTGATGCGGAAAATGTGATCGTGATCAATACACCCGATGATACGGCTTATTTTCATTATGCGACATCATTTATTAACGAACTGAAGACAGTGCCTGGTGTTGAAGCTGTGTCTTCAACAAGCAATGTGCCCGGTTATACTTACGGAAAAGCTTTGTTTTACGTGGGTGATTCGTCAGGGGATTCTCTGAAAACAATGAGCTTTTATGTTGTGGATACCGCTTTTTTCCAGCTCCTGAAAATACCTCTTCTCGAAGGGGAATATTTTAAAACGGGAATGGAAAACGATACCACCCGTTATTATATCCTGAATGAGGCAGCTGTTGAAACGCTGAACCTGAAACATCCTGTCGGCACTGAATTCGACGCTTCGTTTTTTAACGAGCCGGGAGGCAAAATCGTGGGTGTGGTTGGGAATTTCAGTCAGTCTTCGCTGCATTCCACCATCGAGCCGATGACCATTCTGCTGTATCCCGAGCAAAGCCGCTACCTGTTGGTCAGACTGAACGAAAACCGGAACGAAGAAGCACTGGCAGGCATCCAAAAGGTCTGGAGTAAATACAACAAAGGTCGCTATATGCATTATTCTTTCCTCGAAGACAAAATCCAGAGTCTGTATGCAGCCGATCGCAAGATGCTGTCGCTGTTCAGCTATTTTACCTTTTTCGTCATGTTCATTTCGAGTCTCGGGCTGTATGGGCTTTCCTCGTTGCTGATCGAGCAGCGGACAAAGGAAATCGCCATCCGCAAGGTGCTGGGCGGGTCGGACAAAAGGATCATCCTGCTGCTGGTGAAAGATTATTTCCGGCTGGTTCTCATCGCCGGGCTTGTGGCTTCTCCTGTGGTTTATTACCTGATGAACAGATGGCTGAACACGTTTTCCGTACACATTACCCTCAACGGCTGGTATTTTGTGGCCGGTATCCTCGCCATGATGGCGCTGGCCCTGATCACGGTCATCATCCGTTCCTATCATGTACTCCGGCAAAACCCGGCTCCGGCGTTGAAGTATGAGTAGTTGGTTTTTAGTTTGATGTTTGAAGTCTGAAGTTTGAAGTT
>JAOZOO010000026.1:11668-18426 GCA_029933225.1 Bacteroidales bacterium
ATTCTCTGGAAGGTCTTGCACCAAATGCAACCATTGCACCCACTGCAACAACTGCTATCACGCCCCGGCGTGATAATCACTGCAACAACTGCAACTATTGCAACAAATAAACCCAGACTCTTCCAGGAACGCCTTTGGCGCACTCTGGAAGGTCTTCAGATTCCCAACTGCTGTTTCAGCTCTTTGATACGTGATTTGCTCACATTCACCCGGCTGCCGTCGGTGAGGATGACGAGATAGCTTTCTTTGCCGTAACGTTCTATCTTTTTGATGAAGTTCAGGTTGACGATGGCCGACCTGTGGATTCTGGAAAACATACCGGAAGGCAACGCTTTCTCAAGATAATTCATGGTCTCTTTTTTCAGGTATTTCTTTTCGGCGGTGTATATTTCCACGTAATCGTCGAAGGCCTCAATACGGATGATATCCGCCACGTTCACCACATCTATCTTGCTGCCGGTCTTCACAAACAGCCGCTCAATTTCTCGTGTGTTTTCTTCCTTGGCCTGCTCGGTAAGCTTTTTTATCTTTTCGGGGGTTTCGCTTTTCAGCAGCATGCGTGCTTTCACTTTTTCGATGGCTTCGTCGAACCGCTGTTTGGAGAATGGTTTCATCAGGTAATCCACGGCGCTCAGTTCAAAAGCTTTGATGGCATATTGGTCGTATGCTGTAGTGAAAATAATCTCCGGAATATCATCCAGCAACTCAATCAGTTCAAAACCCGTCAGCTTGGGCATCTGGATGTCCAGGAAAACCAGGTCGGGTTTGTTGTCGTTGATGCTTTTCACGCCGCTGAAGCCGTCGGCGCATTCATCGATCAGTTCGATGTTTTCATGGCTTTTTAAAAAAGCTTTGATCAGATCGCGTGCGGGCGCCTCGTCCTCCACGATAATGGCCCGGATATTATTTGTTTTCACCATTGATGGGTATTTTTAAAGTTACACGATAAACCATTTTGTCACCTTGTGTGATCAGCAAATCCTGCCGTTTATAGATCAATTGCAACCGTTTACGGATATTGGTCAACCCGATGCCCTGCCCTTTTTTCTTTACTGCTTCGGGGTCGTAATCATTGATCAGTTCGATAATCAGAAAACCGTTTTCAATCTTGCAGGTCATTTCGATCAGCACCTCTTCGGTACTGTGATAAACACCGTGTTTGATGGCATTTTCAATCAACGGTTGCAGGATCATATTGGGAATTTCCTGATCGATGCACTGTTCATCGATGTTGCTTTTGAAGTTCAGACGATGGCCGAAACGTACTTTTTCGATATCGAGATAGCGGTGAAGGTTATCAAATTCTTCTTTCAGACTGGTTTTTTCGGTTTCGTCATGGTTGAGGGAATAACGCAGAAAATCCGAAAGCTTGATCACCATTTCCTGGGCCTTTTCAGGGTTTGTGATGGTGAGTGAGCTGATGGAGTTCAGGCTGTTGAACAGGAAGTGCGGATTGATCTGGGATTTCAGGGCGCTTAACTCGGCTTTGTTTACCAGGTTTTGCAGCTCCGACTCAATCTTCATTTTGTCCTGCAAATCTTCATAGTAAAGGATAACGTAGTAAAAAAGGATGAACAGCAGATAGAAAAAGATACCTGTGACTGCACGCCAGGGCAAAGTGTCGTTCAGAAACTGGAGATAAAGGTCGTTGCCGGCAAAGATGAACCGCAGGGTAAACCACGATGCACCAAGCCACAGTGTAATGATCACAACTGCAATGATGATGTGGTTGATCACCAGATCGATGCCGGTAAGTGTTTCCCGCAGGTTGAACCGGATGACATACCACATGTTAAATCCGATGAGAGCAAAAAGGAAATTAAAAACGGCAGAATCAACGATGCTGATCTGCCAGTTAAAGCCGTAAAAGTAGTTCAGTATGAAAGTCTGAACCACAAAGATAAAGCTCCACACCCCTGCAAAGGTGATGAAATAATTTTTGTTTTTGGCTATCGGGTTCAGCATCTGTCCTGATCAGTTGTTTTTTGAGAAACGGCTTAGTAATTCTTTATTTCCACACCACCAAATAAAACCACACCTTTGACAACTATGGTTTTTTCCGAAACCGGCTCGGTGGGCTTGATGTGACGTTTGTCTGACAGTCCGCCGAACAATGAAAAAACTTCGGATTTTACCTGCCATGATCCGGGGATAATGAGCTTGGTTCCGCCGAACATGGTAAAGACGTCAATGACGGCGCCCTCAACATCGAAGTCGGCATTCAGCAGGTCAATTTCCGAACCACCGAAGATGGCTGTAATGTTGCCGCCTTTCAGGTTTTGTGAACTGTATCTTTTTGTCCCTCCGCCAAATATGGAGACGTCATCAATATAGTCGTTCAGGATGCTTTCTCCTTCGCCGGTCTTAATTCCGTGTATCCTCCTGGACCTGTCGTGGATGGTTCTTCTGTTCAGAATGGTCAGGCCGATGCCGATAAGTACCAGTGGCCAGAAAACCTGATGCAGGCTAATATCGTAACCGGCAAAGCTGGGAATCCAGAACAGCAACCCCAGTCCGATCAATATATACCCTGCAATTTTTCTTTCGCTTGAAGCCACGATAATGACACCGATGGCCATCAACAGGGTTTTCCAGTTTAAGATATAGTACTGAATTGAAAAGTCTATCAAATCAAAGGTTTGAAGAAATAACAATCCTCCCGCCACGATAAGCAAAATCGCTATGATGCTTTTTTTATCAACTGTTTTTCTTTCTTCCATTTTATTTAGGGTGTTAAATCATTTTTATGCTGCAAAACTACTTGCAGAAGCCACTAATGTAAATAAAAAATCGGTAAACAGGGGTTTTTGGTCGGTGAACGGGGAAATAATTTTTAGTTTAAAGTTTGATGCCTGCCTGTCGGCAGACAGGTTTAAAGTTTACAGTTTAAACTTTGAAATATATTTTGGCAAAGACTTTATACACATTTTGTTCTGACTACATTAAACCGTGAGCCGGTATTACCTGAAGAAAATAAGATAATAAGGTCAGATTTAACTTTACAATATATAGCTACTAAGGTAATTGTTTTCTTGTTTACATTGAATACCGGAAATAAGGTTTTTTAAACCGGAACCAACTAATCCTCATTGTTTCGGAGGAATATCTTTTTGCGTTCTTTGCAGAAAACCTTATCGAAAAAATAACACCTTAGTAGCTTCCGGTAGCCCCCCCTTATTACCTTAATTTGCACTGAGCATGAAAAGCATTGAGTTATTCTTCCGGTCTATTATTTTTAAAATTATTTCCGATCAACGAGATCTCTCAGCACATCAAAAACCTGTCCGGCACGAGGAAAGAGAATTTTTCGTCAGTGGGAAGTGATAGTTTAAAGGGAATTCGAATCAAATTGCCTGCTTTGGGAACCGAGCCAGCGGAAATCACGAAAGACCTTCAGAACAGTGTCTTCATATTCATCAAAAGATTTGGTCTTTTTGATGAGTTTAAAGACTTTATGGGGATCATCAAATGAAAAGGCCATGTATTCCCACAACTCTTTCATCACACCGATGGCCTGTGGCCGGTCATTCAGCTTTCTACGGTAAGCAAGATAAAGATCATCCGTAAATTTCCGGGCAAGTTGTTTCGGGTCAGCGGAAAGAGGCTCATTTTTAATCAATGCAGGCAACATCGGGTCCACGAGGATTCCCCTTCCGATCATCCATGTTTTTATTTCCGGGAAACGGTTTGAGATTTTCACAAAATCTGCTTTTGAAAAAATATCCCCATTGTAAACAACCGGTATTTCCGATAATTCAAGTGCATTTTGGAAATCACCGGGCAGGGTTTCTCCTTTGTAAACCTGTTTTCCGATGCGGGCGTGGATGATCATTTCGGTAACGGCAAAACGGTTAAAAACAGGGATCAGTTTCAGGATTTCATCCGGGTTGTGATAACCAAGACGGCATTTTACGGAGAGTTTCAGGGGAATGGCCGGCAAAACCTTTTCGAGAATTTCTTCCACTTTTTCAGGAAAAGGAAGCAATCCTGATCCCCTTTGTTTGGCGGCCACACGCGGAAACGGACAACCGAGGTTCCAGTTGATTTCCTTAAAACCCTTTTCGTTGCATCCGGTTGCGAAATCAATGATCTCATTCACATCCTTACTTAATATCTGGGGCACAACCGGAATCCCGGAATGCGCTGTTTTTTCAAGTTCACGCGCTCTGCCGGCCAATGTTTTTTTACCCGAAATCCCGGTAAAAAACGGAGTAAAAAACTTGTCAATTCCGCTGAAATGTCTGGCATAAACCTCACGGTAAACATTTCCGGTGATTCCCTGGAACGGGGCGAGATATATATTGGGATTGAGAGACATAATAAATATTTCACGTAGCGTCGCAACGTTCGCTGCGTTTTATTTTCGTTTCTTTTTCAGCATCAGCACAAAAGGTACAGCACCCAGCGCCAGCAGGGAGGAGATCAGGTATGTTTTTTCAAGTCCCAGCCAGTCGCCGAGCAGTCCGGCAAAAACCACCGCCACAGCCGAAGAAACAAAGCTGATGGTTAGATATATGCTGTTCATAAATACGGGCAGTTCTTTTGAGACATCCTGCACCAGAGCCAGCAGTACCGGACTGGGGGCAAAAACGAAAAGCCCGAGGATGATCAACACGACAAAACTCCAGAAACCACTACTTATCACAAACAGAAACATCAACAACGGTGTTACGAAGCTGACAACCAACAGCGTTGTTTTCCGCCCGATTTTATCCGAAACCGGCCCGGCGAAAATTGTTCCCACAGCGCCTGCCAGTTGGAATACGGCAAGGGCCGAATTGGCAAACCACAGGGTTTCTCCTTTTTCATTAAAAAAATAAGTGGGCAGAAAAGCCGTCAATCCCGATTTCATAATAGACCGGAACAAGGTAATGCCGACCAGAATCATGAAAAAAGGAAAATATTTTTTGATGATCTTCCCGAATCCGGTTGATCTTTCCCCGTGTTTCACATCGGAGGAAATCTGGATGTTCCTTAATTTATAGTAAAGGATCAGCGATGCCAGCAGTCCGAAAGGGATCAGTTTCCAGGTTCCTTCGAGTCCCCAGATGGATACGGCTCCCGTGATGACAAGCGGGCCCAGCGTCCGGGCCATTTCGCCGCCGAACATAAAAAAGCTCATGCCACGTCCCGTATAGCTGCCGGCCAGCTTTTTCACCATCACCGGCGACGGCACATGAAACAATGCGCTGCTGACACCCATCACGAAAAGCAGAACCGCCACCATCGTGTATGAATCGGCCACGCCGAGCAAGCTCATGGAAACGGCCGTTACGGCAGGTGTGATGATGACAAAATAACGGGCAGCGGTTTTTTCGGCGATCATCCCGATGAAAGGATTCAGAAACCAGGGGATGCGCTGGACAAGGTCCCAAACCGAAGCCAGCGCCAGCGATATGCCGAACTTTTCAATGAGCAAGGGCCGCAGCGGCGCCAGAAAAGAAGAATAAATATCATGCAAAAGATGGGAAGAGGAAATCAGGATGACATCCGATGTCTTGAACTTTTTATTTCCCTCTTTTTCCATCGGCTACAACTTCAGTTTTTCTTCCAGTTGACGATAAAGTTCTTCTCTTGTTCCGTTGTTGTTCAAGCGGATGTCGGCCCTTTCAATGCATGCGTATAGGTTTTGGTTATTGGGGTCGGTGGAATTCATTTCGCGTTGTTCGTTCTCGATGAAAGTCTCAAAATCGATATGGTCGGTAGAAGACCGGCGTAATTTTATTCTTTCATACCTGATTCTCGGGTCGGCATCCACGGCAAGCAACAGGAAGTTTCCCTGTTTTTTCAGGAAATCAATCTCACCGGGTGTGCGGATGCTTTCAATAACTGCATTTTTCCCCACTTGCAGAGCTTGTTTATATAACTCTTCGATGATGAACGAAGGGGAATGTTCGGCACGAAGTGTATTGGCAGTTACCACCATATTGTCACGGTTGATATCCAGCCCTTTCTGCTTCATCACATCAATCAGGTACTGCCTCACCGAAAAATGTGCAAACCCCTTTTTATGAACAAGGTAGTCCACGATGGTGCCTTTTCCTGCCCCGAGTGTGCCTGTTATTCCAATGATCAGCATATTACGAATGGCTTTCTTTGACAATGTCCTTAATCCATTTCCCGATGGTCAGCGGTTTGTATTCATTCATTTTTACGAACAGTTCATAAATATTATCGGAAACAATGAGATTTTCCCGGTGTTCTTTTCTGACAAAACCTTCCCGGACGGCATGGTCGAAAAATTCCAGCAGTTTGTCGAAATATCCGTTGATATTCAGGATGCCCAGCGGCTTGTCCATGATGCGTAGCTGGTTGAAAGTTAGTATTTCCGACAATTCGTCAAAAGTCCCGAAACCTCCCGGAAGGGTGATGAATCCGTCAGACAGTTCTACCATTTTTTCTTTCCGTTCGGCCATGCTATCCACATGGATCATCCGGGTTAAACCGTTATGTGCCACCTCACGCCTGATGAGCTTCATGGGCATGATGCCGATCACTTCCCTGTTTTCGGCCAACATTTCATCGGCCAGTATTTTCATCAGTCCCACGTTGGCGCCGCCATAGACCAACCCGATATTGTTATCGATAAAAAACCGGGCAACCTGGTGGGCTGCTTTCCGGTAAACCTCATCATAGCCCATGCTTGAGCCGCAAAAAATACAAATCCTCAATGTCTTATTTTTTTAATTGACGCAAAAGTAATCTTTATCTGATAATGGATTGGCACTGATCTGATCGGTTTTTTTTAGACGCTGATT
>JAOZOO010000026.1:18526-24783 GCA_029933225.1 Bacteroidales bacterium
CTTTATCTGATAATGGATTGGCACTGATCTGATCGGTTTTTTTTAGACGCTGATTGCCACAGATTAGTTATGATTTGTTCTGTGTCAGGTTTTAGACGCTGATTCTCGCTGATTGGTTATGATTTGATCTGTATCTGTATTTCATATACTGATTTTCACTGATTGTTTATGATTTTAATCTGTGTATTTTTGCGCCATGTTTTTCGTTGACAGCCATACGCACTTATATCTGGAGCAATTCGGCGCCGACCGCAACGAGGTCGTGAAGAGAGCTATAAAAGAAGGTGTGGAAATGATGCTTTTGCCAAATATTGACAAAGATTCCTTTGATGATATGATGGCGTTGTGCAATGCGTTTCCTGACAATTGCTTCCCCATGACGGGTCTGCACCCCACGTCGGTAAAAGAAGATTACGAAAAAGAGCTGGCCGAAGTGGAAAAGCAGCTTGAAAAAAACCGTTTTGTGGCGGTTGGTGAAATAGGTATTGACCTTTACTGGGACAAAACTTACAAAACACAACAGGAAGATGCTTTCAGAAAGCAACTGCAACTGGCAAAAAAGTTCAGCCTGCCTGTTTCAATACACACACGGGATTCGTTTGACGAGGTTTACTGCATTGTGAAAGAAGAAAAAACGAATGATCTGAACGGTGTTTTCCATTGTTTCACGGGCACGACTCATCAGGCAGAGAAAATAATGGAAATGGGATTTTTTATGGGAATAGGGGGGGTACTCACTTTTAAAAATTCAGGCCTTGGGGATGTGGTAAAAGACATTCCTTTGGAATTTTTGCTGCTTGAAACCGATTCGCCTTTCCTTACACCTGCTCCGTACAGGGGAAAACGAAACGAGAGTGCTTATGTTCGTTTTATTGCCGGAAAACTGGCTGAAATAAAAGAAACCACGGTGGAGGAAATTGCGGCCATAACAAGCAATAATGCAATGAATTTGTTTAATCTAACCCGAAAATAACAGGCAGATGTTAGACCAGACTTCCATATTGATCATTTATACCGGCGGCACCATCGGCATGATAAAAGATGAAAAAACCGGAACCTTGATACCTTTTAATTTTAAGGGGATCTATGAACAAATTCCTGTGCTCAGAAGGTTTCACTATCAGTTCGATTTCCATTGCTTTGAACCGCCGCTCGATTCATCGGACATCAAGACGGAAGACTGGGCCAGGCTCGCCGGGATCATTCAGAAAAATTACGAATCGTATGACGGGTTTGTCATTTTGCATGGTTCCGACACCATGGCTTTCACCGCATCGGCATTGAGCTTTATGCTCGAAAACCTGAACAAACCGGTTATTCTTACGGGTTCACAACTGCCATTGGGAGAGATACGTTCGGACGGCCGTGAGAATTTTATTACCGCCATTGAAATTGCGGCAGCCTCGGAAGATGACACGCCGATAGTGCCCGAGGTATGCATCTATTTTGAAAATCGTCTTTTGCGGGGCAACCGGACAGTGAAATACAATGCCGAAAATTTCAATGCTTTTGTTTCTCCCAATTATCCGTCACTGGCCGAAGTGGGGATATCCATAAAATACAACCGGGCCTCTATTCTGAAGCCGAATTTTAAAAAACTGAAAATCCATACCCGTTTCAACCGGAAAACGGGTGTTCTGAAAATGTTTCCGGGAATAACCCCTGAATTTGTTGAGGGTGTTTTGTTCAAATCCGGCTTAAAAGCCGTTGTCCTTGAAACATTCGGAGTAGGGAATGCATTGACTGACAAATGGTTTCTTGATTTGATTACAAAAGCTGTTTCGGAAGATATTATACTTGTTAATGTTTCACAATGTATGACCGGCACTGTGGAGCAGGAAAAATACAACACCGGAATCGGACTGGCCCGGGCCGGGGTCATCAGCGGAAGTGATATGACCACGGAAGCTGCCCTGACAAAGCTGATGTATCTGTTGGATAAATATGCGGAGCCGCCTGTGGTAAAAAAATTGATGCAAACTTCATTACGGGGAGAGATAACCGTTTCATAATATTTTTTACTTTTGGCGTCCTTTTTTAAGGATATGGAGAGGTGCTCGAGTGGCTGAAGAGGCACGCCTGGAAAGCGTGTGTGCGCCAAAAGCGTACCGCGGGTTCGAATCCCGCCCTCTCCGCAGAAAGTAGTTAAATATCTGAACATTAGGATAAAATACGGGATACTTTATTACTTCCTCGCGAGCAAAAAAATAATTTTGACAAAGGTCTGTTTAAATAATATTGCATAAAACAAATTAATTTTTACCTTTGTCCTTCTGGAAATAATCAAAATTAATACAGAAAATCAATTTTCAAATCATGAAAAAATTAATCGCTCTTTTTTCAATCGTTGCCCTGATAACAATAGGGTTATCTGTAAATGTTGCAGCACAGGATGTAACAGGTCAGGATACAACAGTACAGGCAACCGAAGACACAACTACGGTAGATGTTACTGAAACTGCGCCTGTAGTTGTTCAGGAACCTGAAAAGCCGAAATCCTTTAATGAAACTTTAAAAGAAAAGTTTATTGAAGGGGGTCCCGGATTTATGGGTATTGTTTTACTTGCCCTGATTTTTGGTCTCGCTATCAGTATCGAGAGGATCATTTATCTGAGCCTGGCTTCGGTAAATACCAGGAAATTACTAAACAGGGTCGAGGAGGCACTTGACTCGGGAGGAATCGATGCGGCCAAAGAGGTCGTGCGCAACACCCGCGGGCCTGTGGCAAGTATTTTCAGCGAAGGCCTCAACCGTTATGATGACGGCATGGAGGAAGTTGAAAAAGCCATTATCGCTTATGGTAGTGTGGTAACCGGTCGCCTCGAAAGCGGCGTAAGCTGGATTTCCCTGTTTATCGCAGTAGCCCCTATGCTTGGATTTATGGGTACTGTAATCGGGATGATCGCAGCTTTTGATGCCATCGAAGTTGCCGGTGATATTTCTCCGACAATTGTTGCCGGTGGTATTAAAGTGGCTTTGTTAACGACCGTATTCGGACTGATCGTAGCCATTATCCTTCAAATCTTTTACAATTACATTATTTCAAAGATTGAGGGCCTGGTTAATGACATGGAAGATACCTCAATTGCATTCATAGATTTGCTTTCAAAATTCTCTAAAAAATAATGTAAAATGAAAGATAGCGTTGCTAATGTCACAAAGTGGATTTTGTACATTCTACTCGCTTTTGTAGCCCTTCTCGGAGTGCTTTTCTATACGGATATCATTTCGGTTGACAGTTACATTTGGTGGAGTATTTTGCTACTGATCCTGGGTGTGGTCATCATGATAATATCTCCTATTTATGGTTTTATTTCACATCCAAAGAATGCCCTGAAACTATTAATGAGCCTGGTCATCCTGGCCGTTATTTTGATCATCAGTTATTTTATGGCTGACAATCAATTTTCAGCACTTCGTCTTGAAGAGCTTGATACGACGGCCTATGTAAGTAAGCTGGTCGGAATGGGGTTATATGTTACCTATTTCTTATTCGGTATAGGCATATTGTCGGTCCTGTTCTCAGTGATTATCAAACCATTTAAATAACATCTGCTATGGCAAAAAGACAAGTACCGGAGATCAATGCAGGTTCGATGGCTGACATCGCTTTCCTTCTGCTTATTTTCTTCCTGGTCACAACCACTATGGACGTGGATACGGGGATTACCCGTAAGCTGCCCCCGCCGGTTGAAAACCCTGAAGAAAATGTAAAGGTGAAAGATAGAAACGTCTTGAAAGTTCTTGTCAACAGCCGGGATATGCTAATGGTTAATGGTCAACAAATGGATGTCTCGCAACTGAAAGACAAAGCCATTGATTTTATGTCGATACATCATAATAATCCTAAATATCCAATAGTTAAGGAAAAAATGATCGATGAGCTGGGAAAGAAGGTCTGGGTATCGGAAGGAATTATCTCGCTGAAAAACGACCGGGGTACTTCCTATAATATGTATATCGCGGTTCAGAATGAACTGGCGGCGGCATTCAATGAAATGAGAAATCAGACTTCGCGCGAACTTTTCGGGGTGAATTATAACCAGTTGGTAAATAAGCGAAAGATAGACGCCGTAAATAAAATCATTCCTATACGTATTTCAGAAGCAGAACCAGAAAATATAGGAGGTAAATAAAATGGCAAGATTTAAATTAAGAAAAGGCCGGAGTGTGGGAGCGATCAATACTTCATCGCTTCCCGATATTATTTTCATGCTCCTGTTCTTCTTTATGGTGACAACTGTGATGCGTGAAGTAACGTATAAAGTGCAGATAAAGCTCCCGGAAGCCACAGAAATCCAAAAGCTGGAAAAGAAGTCTCTGGTAAGTTATATTTATGTCGGACCTCCGATCAAATCCAGAGTTTACGGTACAAATACACGTATCCAGTTAAATGACCAGTTTGCAACGGTTGACGATATTCAGGAGTTTGTCGCCAAGGAAAGGCAGGCAAGGCCTGAAGCTGACCGCCAGAAGATCACTACCTCGCTGAAGGTCAACAAAGACACCCGAATGGGTATCGTTACCGATATAAAGCAACAACTGCGAAAGGCAGGTGCTTTTAAAATCAACTATTCTTCGCGTAAGAAAGCAAAGAGAAAATAAGATTGAAAATCAATTGCGATTAAAATAAATTTAAGGGATGCTTCGGTGTCCCTTTTTTTTTGGATACCGGATGCTTGATACCGGATGCTTGATACCGGATGCTTGGTACTGGCTGCTTGGTACTGGCTGCTTGATACTGGCTGCCTGATACTGGATGCTTGATACTGGATGCTTGATACAGCCGATTGCCGACTGAAGACGGCCTTCTGCAAACTTCCCACTTTTATCTTTTATCTTGTTTCCTGGCTCTTGATTCCTGGTTCTTGTCTCCTGATTTATGTTGACGCAGATTTCCGCAGATTTATTATGATTTTACCCGACTGCTGACTGCCGATTGCCGACTGTGGACTGACAACTGTTGACTGCCGACTGCGGACTGCCGAAATTGCCGATTGAAGACTACCTCCTTTAAACTCCCCACTTTTATCTTTCTCCTTTTATCTTTTATCTTCTTCTTTTTACCCCAACCCTGTCCTGTCTGCACCTTCCCGGTAATAGAGCATCGACATCAGCCAGATCGTGATCAGCAGACTGCCGATAATGTAAACGGTATTCTGTGTGGCGCCGAAATCTCCCATCGGGATATCTATCGTACCGTTGTAATAGAGATAGAAAATGATCACCGACGATGCATTGTTCACAAAATGGGCAAAGACAGGTGCCCAGATGCTGCCGGTAATAACAAAGAGATAACCCAGCAGCAATCCCAGCATGAAGCGGGGCAGAAAGCTTAAAAACTGAATGTGGAAAAAGGCAAAGACAAAAGCACTGATGATAATGGCCCAGTGAACATTTTTGGTCAACTCTTTCAATAAATTAATTCCAGTAACACGAAACAACAGTTCCTCACCGAAAGCCGGGATCAGAGCAACCACCACCAGGTTGACAGCCAATCCCCCGAGTGTCCTTGTTTTAAGGATTGTTTCCGTAAGTTTTTCAGCCTGAAGTTCTTTGTCCTTCATCCAGTCACCCATGGAATCAAGAAATCCGGGAAATTTTATATCTCCGTTCAGCTCAGTCAGAAAATGATTGAAAGGTAACACCGAGTAAATAATCAACGCAGAGATCAGAAGCGCTATGCCCCCGGGGATTTTGTTGAATGTAAAATAATCTGATGGCGAGGGGCTTATCAGAAAGGCGAACAGGAAAACAGGAACGATGAAAAATCCAAACTGGTTGATCATCTGGTAAAATTTCATGAAGGCAATGGCCTTTGGGGTTGACGGATTGGATAAGATAGTGAAAACCGTTTCCAGGTCAGACCCAAACACCACCTTTCCGGCCAACAGTCCTCCGAAGGCAGAAAACAAAGCTGACATGATAACAAGAGCCGTCAGGAGAAGTGCTTTCCCCCAGGGTGACAGATTCTGTAAAAAGCCAAAGTGTTTCATCGGGTTTACCGCCAAAAAGGGCAAATTTAATATTTTTGTATCCTCGGAAAATTTTTTAATGAATATAACTAATCAGTACATAGAGAAAATACATGGTAGGTCAATAAAAAAAGATATTTATTTGCTGATTTTTCAATATTAATTTGTGAAAACTGATTAGTTACTAATAAACAGACTATGGTGATGATTGGCGATATCAACCTCGGAGAATTTCCCATTCTGCTTGCACCCATGGAGGATGTCACCGATCCGCCGTTCAGG
>JAOZOO010000026.1:24883-32400 GCA_029933225.1 Bacteroidales bacterium
AGAATTTCCCATTCTGCTTGCACCCATGGAGGATGTCACCGATCCGCCGTTCAGGTACGTCTGCAAAATGATGGGAGCGGACATGATGTACACAGAATTCATCTCTTCCGAAGGGCTGATCAGGGATGCGGACAAAAGCGTGAAAAAGCTGGACTTTGATGAGTTTGAACGGCCCATAGGAATACAGATTTTCGGT
This sequence comes from Bacteroidales bacterium, assembly GCA_029933225.1. Lineage (GTDB taxonomy): Bacteria > Bacteroidota > Bacteroidia > Bacteroidales > F082 > JAADID01. Next base: position 25,080 of record JAOZOO010000026.1, read on the forward strand.
CATGACATTGATTCGATGGTTAAGGCAGCCCAATATGCCGAACGCGCCAATCCCGATTTGATTGATATCAACTATGGCTGCCCGGTGCGGAAAGTGGTTGCCAAAGGCGCCGGGGCAGGCATTCTGAATGATATTCCCAAAATGGTAAAAATGACTGTCGAAGTGGTCAAAGCAGTGAACCTGCCCGTAACGGTCAAGACCCGCCTGGGTTATGACGACGAACACAAGGACATCGTTGAAATTGCCGAACGCCTCCAGGATACGGGGATCAAAGCCATTACCATCCACGGGCGGACGCGCACCCAGAAACCGCGTGTCCCTGCCGACTGGACACTGATCGGCGAAGTGAAAAACAATCCCAGGATGCATATTCCCGTTTTCGGCAACGGCGATGTGACCGGGCCGGAGTCAGCCAAAATGTTCAAGGACAGATATGGCGTTGACGGGTTGATGATAGGCCGGGCATCTTATGGGAATCCCTGGATATTCAAAGAAATAAAGCACTATCTGAAAACCGGCGAACTGCTATCGGCGCCTGACATCCATGAACGCATCAGGATCAGCCTGATCAACCTTGAAAGGTCTGTTGACTTGAAAGGAGAGAAACGGGGCGTATTGGAAATGAGAAAACACTGGGCAGGATATTTTAAAAAATACCCGCATTTCAAGCCGTTCAGGCAAAAGCTGATGGAAGCAGTGACTTTTGATAAAGTGAAGGAAATTCTGGAAGAAATCAGGGAGTTTTACCGGTGATAAATAGCTCTAATTGACCTAATGTTTAATTGTTCTAAATAATGTCTAATTTCTAAATCTCAACCTGGCTAAAGCAGAAATTTCATCCCGCATCATGCGGGATGAAACACAAATTCCAAACAAAATCCAATTTCCAAATATTAAAATTCCAAACAGGTTTCGGGTTATTGTTTTTTGTGATTTCTTGCCAAATAATGCATGAATGTTAGAAATAAGGTATTAAACCATTTTAAAATGGTTTTTTATTTAGAAATTTGGGTTTAGGATTTTTTTAGAAATTAGCAATTAGGTTAATTAGGTCAATTTCAACTGATCTTCAAATCTTTCTTCAGGATGCCCTCTTTAAAAATATCCCTTACCCTTTCCGGGGGCTTGAGCAGGTAGGTTCTTAATCCCAATGAAGAGGCGGTCTTTATGTTATCTTCTCTGTCGTCGATGAATAGTGTTTTCGACGGAGTTAGCTCTTCCTGGTTGATGATGAACTCGAAGGCTTCGGGATTGGGTTTTGCCAGGTGGGTGTCGAACGAGAAATAAGACCTTTCAAACAGGTCGTCAAACTCGCGGTAGCCGAACCGGAGCTGAAGATCCCTGACATACAGATCGTAATGGGTTTCGTTGGAATTGCTTAGCAGGAATATCCTGTAATTATTCCTGACCTGTTCGATGACGCGGATGCGTTCGGCCGGGATGTCATACAGCAGGGCATTCCAGGCATCGTCAATCTGGTTGTCTTCGGCATCAAAGTTTAAAAACTCTTTTATTTTGGCACGAAACACTTCCGGGGTAAAAATTCCCCGTTCAAACTTCCCGACAATTTTCTCGACAAATTCGCGTGTTTGTTCTTCATTTAGTTTTCTGGCGCCCAGCTTCTCAAATTCTTTCATGGTCAGCATGGGATCAATATCAAGGATCACACCCCCGAAATCAAAAATAATAGCTTCAATGTCCATAGCGTTCATAAGTTTAAGTGCCTGCAAGCTAATGAAAATATTGATTTGTTAACTGATTTTTGACGCAAATTTTATACAATATTTTGTGAAATGTTTTTTGGTATATAAAAAAGTTGTTTAAAGTTAAAATCTTATATCTTAATAAAATGTGCAGTAAATCAAAAAATAAATGTCTTTTTAATGACCCACCCCTACACCCCTCCGAAGGAGGGGATTATTGGAATTTATTTTTTGATTTACAATCTCTAAACAAGATGATTCATTGGAGACTTTAAACAACTTCTATATATGATTACGAAACCGGGACTCTTTTCAATGACGGGTTCATCGCAGCATTTTTCTACCGAAGGCAGCTACCATGAATGTAACAAACAACACCCCGAGTATGGAATGTATGGTCATCAGTATTTTGATCGGCCCGGAGCCAATCGGCGCCCAGTCGCCGAGGAAAGCGCTGAATGTTGTTGAAAGCGACAAAAAGAGAGTCCTGGGATAAGATATATCAACTGCCGGAACCATAATCTCATCGTATTTGATGAAAAGGTCAGGATTCTGAATAAAAATAAACTGGTAAATAAATGAAAAGATAAACATCATGATGACGGTGGACAAAATTATGCGGTAAAGGTTCACTCCCCATCCGAACATCCATTCAAAAACGACCTGTTTCATCCGGTAAACCGGCTTTTCCCAGGTAGCTATCTGTTTGTCATACATATTCCGGTTGTGCATCCACTGATAATAAGCCCTGTCTTCATTTCCCAGTTCACCGTTGTCACCGAAAATACCCCGGATGACAAGGTATTGATCCTGCAGACGTTCGTACAGTTCGGCTTTCAGGTTTTTCTCCGCTTCCTTTTTATCGACAAAATCAAAGAAAATGGTTTTTTTATGAAAATGCTCAAGACAGAAAGCAAAGCCAACAAAGAATTCTTTCAGTTTTCCATAAAGCTCATTTACTTCCTCATCATCAAAAGAACGCTCTTCTTTGTAAAAATACGCTGAGACGTTTTTCAGGTCACGAATGACATTTTCATCATGAAACCCATAATAGATCGTTACATATTCCCGTGTCAGGATTTTTTCGATTATCTCCCTGTAAGCGATAATACTTTCTCCCACTTCGAAGGATGTTTTGATCTTTTCCAGATTTTTTTCATAGATAAACACCAGACACTGCAGATCACTCCAACTATCTAATGCCCGCTTCAGGAAATTCTTCTTTTCAAGAACATACTTTTTGATGATGTTATAGGGAATAGGTGTTTTGTTTGTTTTGACCTTTGGTTTCAGGTTTTCATCCGACAGGATGTATTTTACTATTTTCTGTTCTCGTTTACCTGTTTCCGGATTGTTTCTTCCGTTTTCTGAAACGGAATCCGGTGTTTCCCCTCCGCTATCTGACTGAACTGTTTCCTGCGGTATCTCTTTAAAAACCTTTTCAGCATGCCGGAGTTTTCCACCGATGATCTTCCAGTTTTCGGGAATGCTGAAACCATTAAGCGTGGCATCAAAGAAACTGTATTCTATAATTTGTGAATTAACAAAACTCATCCGTTTGTCAAGATAAGCATGATCAAGGATCAAAACGTCTTTAAAGGTAGTACTGTTAAAAATGATGGTACCGCCGATGTAATTCGCCGAGAAGTCAAGTCCTTTTTCAAAAAAGCCGTTATAGATATTTACGTTTCCTTCAAAATAGTTGTTGTTCATACAGGCCGATAAAAGAAACGTTGTCTGAATAAAAGTGGCGCTTCCAATCCTGTTGTTACATATCGAAACCGGTCTTTCAAAATATTCACCGTTATATCCCTCGCTCTGATCCATACCCCCCAGCTCCAGCTTACCGCTGATCTGATTGTTGTCGAGATAAAGAGACGTTTTGAATCCACATCCCTGAATGGCAATGTTAAAATCAAACCTGTTGTTCAGGATTTCAGCACTGTGCAGTATCTTTTGATCTTTTATCAATACCGATTTACGGCTTATCAGGTCATTTAACGTAAAATGCCACAGTTCTCCTTTTTTTACAGTTATACTGCCGTAAACACCCCTGGTGATCTCAAGTTGCCGGATATCAAAATCTTCGACAATAAGATCATCCAGTTCGTTATTGGTCAGCCACAGACAGTTCAGTATTTTGTTTTTGCTGATGCTGACATCTCCGGCGGTCATGGCATCAAGCCGGAGAGAATTGGCGAATAAGTTATCCTGGATAATGGTTCTGTCTGTAATACGGGAAGTATAAAAATTAAGATCGTTTTTAAAAGTGGATGAAATAATGATCAGGAGGGATGAGTTGAGGTTGTATAAATTGAGTACTCCCCAGCTTATCACTTTTTTAAATTGAATGCGATTGGCTTTTACAAAGTTTACCCCCAGTTCTCCGAATCCGCCGAGTATTTCAAACGACTCGAAAGTAATATCATCCCTGGCATCGATAGAAAGAAACAAATCATTGTCTATCAGGATTTCGGCAATGGTTAAACTGCCTGCCTTCAGGTTTTCCATTTGAATGTTTCCCAGCGAATGTCCCCGTTTGATAATAAGGTCGCCGCCCATAGCACACATACTGATTTTCAGCACTTTCTCAATAATAAAACTGCCAATGGTCAGGTTCCGTTTGATATCAACCCGGTCTAATATAAACATTCCGGCATATCGTGAAAAGTGTGTGATTAAGTAGTTGCCAACGGTTACCTGTGAGATATTCACCTCGTTTTTAAATAATGAATAGCTCAGATGAAGGTCTTTGTTTATGTGCAATACATCCAGCGCAAATTCTTCTTCAAAAACACATCCCTCAAACACAAGATCGCCCTCAAAATCCATCCGCGAGAATGCCATTTCCGACAAAAACCGGCATACCTTGAAAACTACATCCCTCTTAAAAATCCTTGATTTGTTTTGCAGGTTGTGAATAATACAGTTGTTGAATACCAGCCGGGCGTTTACAACAGCATCTTCAGGAAAGATGATATTTTTGACTTCTGCATCCGACAGAAACAGCATACCGGTTGCATCCGGATCAATGATCAGCTCTTCAATAATCTTCCGCCCGGCGATACTTTTATCTGCTTTCGCATTAAAATCCTCTGCCGGCGGCGTTCCGTCAAGTATGGCTATCTTCCTGAAGATGGTTGAGTGTTTGTCGGCCTGAATTGTAAAATCCGGGTTGTTGTTCACCAGCACGAGGTCGTCAATGACGCTTTTCTGAATATTGAGCGCGCATGAAATGTTTGAGTCAACAACACAAAGCGAGCTGTACATTTCGCTGATCTCAAAGGCCTCTGTTATTTGGGTACGGATGATGTTGATGCCGAAAAAATGATACGGACTCCAGAAATCATATCTGTTTTCATGCACAATCCTGGCTTTTTCGCTGACGTAAAACCGGTCTATTTTGCAATCGTCAAAAGAGATCGGATAACAGGCTGTTTCAATATTCGTGCTTTCAATATGAACTTCATCGAACCAGCACTTGCGAAATGCAATGGTCGAAATGAAATTTTCGTTATCCGAAATATCTTTGATAACCAGCTTGTTTATATACAGTTCTTTTGAATAAAACTGATCCTGAAATTCATTATAAGATGAAAAACTGTCGAAAGTTATTTCTTCAAAAAAGGCGACAACCGTACTGTCTTTGAGAATCAAATAGGTTTGTCCGCAATGAGGGCACTGATAAACATTTTCTTTGGTTTCCTGGTATTCAACAATGGCACCACCGATCTTACCTCCCAAACAGGCATTGTTTCGGCAGAGAAAATTCTTTGTTTCCTGGGGCATAATAATTTGGTTTAAAAGATTGAAAGATTAAAATTCTGCTCGCCGAACCCTGTTTTGGAGAGTAAATCAACTGGTATTAAAGTCCCCTCCGGGCCAGAATTGCAACTGTATAAAGATACGATTTTTTTTTTTGGCGAGTTTTACGTTGGTTGTTTGAAAAAAGAAAGAAAGAGGTATTTACTCTGGGAATCACTAATGGTAAAAAATTATACACATTTTTCAGATATGTATAAATTTTAGCGATTTTTATACAGGTTGAATAATAAATTCTATGAAAATTCAGTATTGTTCGGATTTGCATCTTGAATTCCCGGAAAACCGGCGTTACTTAAAAGAACATCCGGTTGAACCTGCCGGTGATATTCTGGTAATGGCCGGGGATATTCTTCCTTTTGCATTGAATGACAAGGAATATGAATTTTTTGATGATGTTTCCAACAAATTTGAAAGTGTTTACTGGCTTCCCGGAAACCATGAATACTATTACTCGGATTATAACCCCAACCTTATTACCTTATATTAACAGAACAGGAAAATTATTGAGTTATTCATCTTTCCTATTATTTTTTTACAATGGATTTTCTATAAAATTATTCTCCGATCAAAAAAATCGCTCAGCGAATCAAAAACCGGCCAAAAGCTGTGTTAAGATTTTTTCAGGTATATATTGCTATTTCAGAATGATTATGTAATTTTGCAGTCCTTTATAAAAACAGGGCCTATAGCTCAGTTGGTTAGAGCACCTGACTCATAATCAGGTGGTCCCAGGTTCAAGTCCTGGTGGGCCCACTAACAAATAAAAACCACGAAGCCGGCAGGTGTTGTGGTTTTTTCATTTTTTACCCTTTCTGAAAACATACATCACTCCTCCGCTGATCACCAGGTTATTGATGCCATAATTCGGCAGATTAACATCCAGGTTACTGATATGTCTGAACCCGGGCCTGATGTCTATGTACAGGTTATTTACAATCCGGATATTCATCCCGAAAAAAACATTACTGGAAAAAATAAATCCGCTGGCTTGTCTTTCAGGTATTTCCGGAATGTAATGCGGCCCTGTACTCAGAAAAAAATAAAAACTGAAAAGATCATTACGCGTATTTATTCTTGCCAGCAGGCCAATGTTGAGTCCGGCCTCATATCCTTTTGTGGTCTCCGTTGACCGGTAAAGATATTTGAATTCGGTTAGGTTATATTGTGGCTGAAGCAGGAGATCCAGTGCAAAAGATTTTTTCGTCCACATCATATAATAATACTGAAGCTGGAAAAAAAATACTTTATAATCATAATTGTTGGTGGTTATATCCGGATGCGCCAGTTGTTTGATATTCCGCCCGCCATAGCCGGTGATAAACCCGATCTTGTGACGGCTGCCGTTAAAAACAGGATGATCCTGGGCAGGAAGCAGGTTTGAACACAGCAAAAGCATAAATGCCATGATAAAACCGTCCCGGATAAACTTTGTCACAATCATTGATTTAAGCAGTTCGTAATTGTTGGTTCAACAGCCGTGGTTACGGTTCATTATCTGCGGCAACATGGCAAATTCCTGTTTGTATCTGCAAGCGCGTAAAATTAACCTGCTGTTCACGGGTAAAAGTAAAAAATTTATGGTTTTATACGGGAGAAATGCGGAAGGGTTATACCGGTTCCGGTTTTAAAACAGACAACGGCTCAAGTCCTGCCGGCGCTGTGGCTGGGTGGGAAGACTTGCGCAAGGTGGGGTAAAGTGGTATTGCAAATGCCGGGAATAGATATGTCCTCGTTGCGTTTCGATAGACGGGGACGAGGTGCAAAGTGAGGAACGGAAAGACTTGCAGGTATGG
>JAOZOO010000027.1:0-8410 GCA_029933225.1 Bacteroidales bacterium
GGCTTCTTTCACCGCCTGCTGTATTACCGGGTCGGTGATGCGGTATTTGGCGTTGTCGGCCAGGTAAGTGTCTTTGATATCCTGCGGGATGTCGCCGGACGGGCCAACTTTGTCGGGATAAATGAAATAATCCACGTCCCACGTGGTAAAATTGTATTCCACTACCGATTCCCGTTTTTCGCCGGAAGGAATGTTTTTATAATGAAAATGGGCTGTCTTTTGTCCGTAATTGTCGGTGTCGTATTCAGCTTTTGGAGAAACCTTCACTGATGAAGTGATCTCCTGGTTTACCCTGTTGACAGGGATGGCAACGTACACATCCGCAGTGAGCACTTTGCCCGGCCCGAAATTAGTCAGCAAATGCTCGTATGTCATTTTCGCCTTGTACTCGTTGCGTTTTACATACAGTTCGTTATCCCTGATTTTCAGCCGGTATATTTTTCTGCTTTCCATATCCACATTCCAGAGGTTTTTGCCGTCATAAGCCAGATCCCGGGCATATTTTCCCGGTGATTTTGCCACCAGTATCACATTTCCGGTTTCGGGATTTACCATATAAATCTCATCTCTTAACCTGTCAGAAATCCACAAATATTCACCGTCGAAGGTAATGCCCTGCGGTCCCGATGCCGGAGATGAGAACTCGCGAATGGTTGTACCGTCGTCGGGGTCGAACTGTATTAATTTTTTATCCAGGTCGTCCACACACCACAGATATTGTCCGTCCCAGGTAATGGCTACGGGAGCTGATACAGGCGCATCAATGGTGAATAAAATGTGCCCGTCGTCCGGACTGATTTTGAAGATTTTACCCCGGTGATACTCATCGCCCTGCGGGATCAAACCTTTGATGTCGGAACACCACAGATTCTCGCCGTCCCAGGCCAGCCCCGTGGGCCAGTACGCCGGAGATTCAATGGTTTTCAAGACCTTTCCCTTGCTGTTGATCTGGTATATCTTATCTGTCTTGAAATCGGTTACCCAAAGGTTCTTTCCGTCAAAGGTCAGCCCCGACGGATAATCGGCGGGTGCCGCAAATTCGGTTTCCACTTCGCCGGTATAGGAAAAGGCAAGAAACGGTAAGGTGATCAATGCTGCTGTTATAATATTTCTCATAATCAATCGGTTAAGTATTATACCGGACAAATTTACAAAACCGTTCCTTTCGGTTGGCTGGTGAGAGTGATTATCTTTGTAAAAAACCGGATTTTTCAGAGGATGATTTCATAAAACCACAGTACGGCGTATTGCCGAAGACCACAAGCATACCGGACAAGTTAGTGGGGAAGTTGAAAAAATTCCGATTGACGTAAGAAAAGTTATAAAAAGGAAATCAAAACAGATTTTTAAAAAAAACCGCTTACTCACTCCCCTTTTCACCCAATCCTTTCCATCACCTCCACCACCTTCTCCTTCAGTTCTAACAGGGCGATGGCGTTTTTGTCGCCGGCTTCGAGCATTTCCTTTTCCCGGAAGTTGAAAATGGTGCCAATGGGTTGCTCGTCGGCCCATTTCCGCCATTTGCCGCTGACGAGCAGATACAGAGCGTTGTTGAACAGTTGCTCTTCGAAATCGGTGAGCATGGTGATGGCTTCTTCCATGCTTTGTTTATACTGTTCCGTATATGGAATCAAATCTATTGTTTTTCCCATGATATTCAGTTTTTAAATACTTTATCTATGTTTGTCAATTACACCACTTTCTCCAGTTCGTTCAGTATCTCCACCATGGCGAGCGTGTCCATTTTGCAATAGGCAAGCAGGTCGGTACGAATTTTATTAATTTTTTCCGGGTCTTTCTCATAATACAAACTTTCAAAGGCATTACTGGCCGTACCGCCGTCGGCGATCTCCAGGTCATCATAACCGAAGCCGGGGACGAGGGCAGGCAGTACGTGTTTGATGGAATAGGAGCCCCGCATATCGGGGGTGTAGTAATGCCTGCCTGAGAAGATGACCATCAGGTCAACCACTCTTGCCAGGATATTTTCAATAAGCTTTGCATATTCCGGGAAATCACGGGCAATCTCCCTTAACCGGGTTTCTTCAAAAGCTTTGTTGTACACCAGGATGTCGCCGGTTGTGCCGAGGTCGTTAATAAGCTGTTCAATGAAAGGTATCCTTGGGTCATCGTCGGTACCGGCAAGGAATTCCTTGTGGGTGAGTTCGTTGCCGGGTACTTTCCTGATATGCAGTGAATACTGGAACGGAATCTGCTGATAGGGCCTGGAATGGTCGAACAGCGGGATGGCCGGGTTCATGGTTTCAAAATCAAGGAAATACAACGGATAGTTGAGCTTGTTCAGAAAGTTCCTGATGGCATCCCTGTTGATGACCGTGTTCCCGTTCTTTTCGGCATCCACCTGTAAACGCTGACCGGAAGTCAGGCCGTAACCATCGGTGATATCGGTAATTTCCAGTATGCCGTTTCGGTACAGTTCAAATTTTTTATCACTTGTAAGCCGGGAAATATTGAAAACGCTGTAATCGGGTACATGCTGCCAGCAATGTCCCATGAAGCTGCAAGGGTAGGGGTCGGTGCAATGCGGGCCGATGTCAATTGCGGGTTCTCTGCCGGAAGCCAGCATGCTTTTCAGATCATTCAGATGTTTTTTCATCTCATCCTGCAATTCCAGCACATGTTCCATGACGGATTCGATGGTGAACAATTGGCTGATGTCCAGTCCTCCGATTCGTTCATACTGGTTGTTGATGTAAACGATGGAGATGTCTTCCACTTCCAGCCCCGATTGTGTGATGAGATAATACTGAAACGCCGCGTCCCACAGATAGACATCCTTGACCGAAGTGGAGGCCTTGACTTCAAAAACCCGCCACTTGTTGCCTTCGGGCACCAGTATGTCAGAAAAACAGAGGTTGTTGTCGTAAGCAAAACCGGCCTCATAGATGACCTGCTTTCGGCTCACCAGTTTTTTTGTTTCATAAAACACGGCCCCGAGATTGTCGGGAATGTATGCGTCGAGGTCGGTTCCGCCCGGAAACAACTGTTTGGCAAGGTCGCCCACGGAATGTCCCGTATCAAAAACGGCCTGTTGCGCAGCGGAGACCTCATCTTCCAGTTCCGGATGATATTTTTTTAAATACAACGCCTTCGGGCACTGCAACCCTTTCAGGAAAGCGGATTTGGATATTTTGAATGTTCTCATCATATTAACTGTTTTAAAGTAATTTCAGGAAACCGATTCCTGGTTCCCGGGATTTTCTACCTGCAAAGAAAAAACATACCGGTGCAGTCTATCTGCATTTTGAAAACTTTTTCGGGAAAACAGAGAAAAACCAGAGGATTGAACTGATATCACTCCTCCGGGGTGAGTGCCATTCTGTATATTTACTGATTTGTTACCAATTTTATTCGCCAATTCTTACTATCTTGAACCGCCAAAAGACAAGACCCTGTTATGTTGTTAAGCATCTCTTTTCATTTTGATTATCTTCCGCTTATGGTGGTGCTGGGTATTGCCTGGATCATCCCCATACTGTTGTCGGCGTTCCGTTTGCGGAAGGTGCCGTCGGTGATTGTCGAAATCATCCTGGGTTTTGTGGTCGGGCATTATTTTATGGAAATTGATGCCGACAGTCTGCATATCCTGCGGTTCCTGGCCCTGTCGGGTTTTATATTCCTGATGTTTTTGAGCGGGCTGGAAATTGATATGGATCAGATCATTGCTTCGTTGCCGCGGAGAAAGATCAGCGTGTCAAGATACCTGAGTAACCCGCTGCTGGTGGGGATTACCCATTTTCTGATAGCGATGCTGTTATCTTATGTTGCGGCATGGCTGCTATCGGGCATGACCGAGATCAAAAGTGTCTGGTATTTTTCGCTGATTATGGTGACCACCTCGGTGGGGATTATCCTGCCGGTGCTGAAAAACAGGGGAGAGATTGGTACACGTTTCGGGCAGATGCTGATCATCGCTGCCGCCGTGGCGGATATCTTCAGTATCCTGCTGTTTACCTTTACGGCTTCCATCATTAAAAGCGGTTTCCATTTCGATTTGTTGTTGATCCTGGCCTTGTTTGCCGTTTTCTATATTTTTTATCAGCTTGGGCAACGGATGAAAAACATTCCCCGGCTGAAAAAAATCTCTTACCAATTATCGCATGCTGCTTCACAGATCAACGTGCGGAGCATCATCCTGCTGATCCTGGTTTTTGTGGTCATTGCCCAGTACATCGGCGAAGAGGTTATCCTGCTCGGCTCATTTTTGAGCGGCCTGCTGCTGTCGGCTTTTCTGCACAAAGGCCGTTCACTGGTCATGATCAAGCTGGACGGTATGGGGTACGGATTTTTTATCCCCATCTTTTTTGTGATGGTGGGCTTCGAGTTCGATCCGGCTGCATTTCAGGAGTTTGAAAGCTCGCTGTATCTTTTTCTGTTCACCCTGCTGGGGATGTTGTTTTTGATCAAGATCATCCCGTCACTCATCTGGCAACCGCTGTTTGGCTGGCGTCATGCCATTTCCGGCGGGTTTCTCATGTCCTCCCGGTTAAGCTTAATCATTGCGGCGGCAGCCATCGGTCTGAACCTCGGCGTAATTACCCCCGGCATCAATGCCAGCTTTGTGATGATGGCGGTGCTCACCTGTCTGTTGTCACCAACGATTTTTAACGCAATGCTGCCGGTGAAGGTGCTCGAGGGAAAGAAAACCATCATCATCGGAGGCAGTAGCACAGCGGTTTTGCTGGCACGGCGGATGCACCTGCACGGGAAAAAAGCCATCATTGTGGAAAAAGAGGAGAAACGGTTCAGGGAAATCAAAGAGAAAGGGCTGTGGACTGTCAGGGGTGACGGTCTCGATACCGGCTTGTACCGGGAAATCAAACTGAAACCGGAAGATTATGTGGTGGTGGAATGCGGGGAGGAGCTGGTTAACCTGGCGGTAAGCTCGTTGCTGCGCAATGAGTTCCTCCACGAAAAGGTCATCACCCGTTCGGGCAGCGCCCGCTTTGAGCAAAAGTTGAAACAGATAGGCGTGGATGCCGTGGATGCCCGGAGAGTCATCGCCACAGCCATGGAGAACATGATCATCCGCCCGACAACCTATTACGACCTTGTGGAATCTTTCGAAAACTTCAGCTTAGATGAAATCACCGTCCTGAACCGTGACATTGACGGCCGCCAGGTGAAAACCATCCCGTTCCATCACGATGCCATCCTGATGATTGTAAAACGTGGCCACGAGTCCTTTATCCCGCACGGCGAGAGCTACCTGCGCATCGGCGATATTCTCCACGTCTTCGGCACGGAAACGGCGCTGGAGGATACGCGGAAGAAAGTTGGGTAGGGATTTACGATGTACGAAAACGATTTACGAAGGACGAAACGGGGCCTACCTGTCAGGTTTCCGGTGGCCTGTGTGGAGGCGACCTGACAGGTTTCTGCGGTGGAGAATATTGAATTTTGAAGAGGTGCGGGTTATGAACCTCCTTTCAGGTCGAAAGCGGAGGATTGCGGGTGGCAGTACCTGAAAGGTGGAAAGGGAGGATGATGCAGGACGATTAACGAGATAAATGACGGGCTTCCTGTCAGGTCTCCGGGAGCCCGGGGTGGTGGCGTCCTGACAGGTTTTTGCGGGGGGAGTGATGAGTTTGAGTCTTGAGTTTTGGAGTTGGTCTTCTGCGTATTTTCATTTTTGTAAACCTGTTTCAGAATAAGACACACTCATCCAACCTTCCAACTATCCATTCTTCCAACATTCCATTCACCCACTCTTCCATCTCACTTCTCCAGCATTGCCGTGGTAAAGCTGCTTTCCGTCAGGGAGGAACCCGCCTGCAATTTGCTGATGGCCAGAACCGATCGCCGGCCGGTCTGCATGTTCTTTATTTCCATTTTTCTGGCCATAGCCCTGCTGTCGCCCACCGGCTGGTAGTCGCTCAATGTCATCACTTTCCAGAGTTCGTCGTCGAGGTCGTAAAACTCCGTTTTGTACATGTAATTGTTGTTTTTGTCAATCCATGAAATCTTTTTGGTGTAGCCGTTCCGGTCGGCAATTTTTTCCGTTTTCGGAATGGATTCTATCACCCAGCAATTTTTTCCATTGTAAACATCCGACCCGATCAGTTTGTAATTGAAATCATTCAGCGTAGGCCGGCTCATGTCGGCATTGCTGAACTCGGAGCCCATGAAACTCTTGCTTTTTTCGCTGCTGATGATGCGGCGGGTTTTGCGCAGGGCGGGCATGTAAACCCACATGTCGTCGTCTTTGTTTTTGTTGTCATAGATCAGAATTCCCGTACCTTTCACATTTGCCGGGGCAGTAAACTTGAGCAGCACCTTATTGGTTTCCCCGAATCTTTTGGATGCCATCACCATTTCCCTGATCCGTTTATTGCCTTTGGCGTCCCAGGTTGTCAGGGTAGAGGTCATTTCATAAGATGCAATATCGGAGACATCCATTGCTTTTTGGGTGATCTCTCTCGGGTCCTGCGCATTAATCTGCGTAAACACGCCCAGCATCAACAGGGCGAACATCAACTTTATCTTTTTCATTTTTCAATTGTTTTTTATGTTTTGTATTTTCCTTTTTCTCCAGAAATTTTGGCCTGAACAGAATGCTGATGGCGGGAATGAGTACCAGTGCGCCGAACAGACACACGATAATGGAGAAGATGATCAGGTAAGCGAAGTATTTGATTGTCAGGAAGGACGAAATGAACAGGACAGAAAATCCCAATACCACCGACAGTGCATTGATGGTGATACCCCTGCCTGTTGAGGTCAGCGTGTTCATAACGGCTTCACGGGGTGTTTTTCCCTGAAGCATTTCGTGTTTGTACCTCCAGAAGAAATGGATGGTGTAATCCACGCCCACGCCGATGGCAATGGACGATAGCATGGCGGTGGCAATATCGAGTTTGATATCTAACCAGCCCATGGTTCCAAACAGGGTAACGATGGTATAAATCAGCGGTAAACTACCGAGAATTCCTGCAACCACCGACCTGAAAATCAGCACCAGCAGGATGGCAATGGCGATGATGGCGAAGATCAGCGAATAAATCTGCCCGCGTATGATGGAGTCGGCCATTTCTTTATCTATCAGGCAATAGCCGCCCATGATGCGGAAGTCGGGGTCGCTTTTTGTGAGTTGTTCTATCCGGTTCGCCACATCTTCCACGGCGAATTTGGAATCGGCCCTGAACTGTACGTTCATGATGGCCTTGTCGTAGTTGAAATTGACATAATCCTCAAAGTCTTCCGGGTCGCCGCTCATGGAATACAACTCAAGGTATTGTGCCACGGCGGCTTCCGTCGGCGGGATGGTGTCGTAATACGGGTCGCCTGGATTGTTCAGCGCTTTGCTCATTTCATGGATGATGGTGGCGAGCGAGACCACACTCCCCACTTCCGGCATTTTTTTCAGCTCTTTTTCATAATGATCCAGCCGGTTCAGAATGGCCGGGTCTTTCATGTTGCCTTCAAAGAGGACGGAAATGTTTTTTGTCCCGCCGAATTTTTCATTCACGATGGTGGTTGCCTGCCGGAAAGGATGTTTCTTAGGCAGGAAATTCTCGGAATTGGAATCGGAATGGAGAAAATAAATACCGGAGCCGGCGATCAGCAGGATGATCCCGAAAATGACCAGTACAGTCACCGGGTAGCGGGTAACTTTTTTTCCGAAAAATATCAACGGTCGCAAAACGGCATTGCCGCCGCTCATGGTTTTTGCCCTGCGGGATTTCTTTTTTTCTTTCTGAACGGCGAAAAACACCGGGATGAATGTTAAGCTGAAAATCAGGGCAAAAGCAATGCCCAGCGCCGAAGCCACACCGAGCTGACGTGCCGGCCGCAAAATATGCGTAACCAGTCCAAGCACACCGGCGATGGTCGTCAGCCCGGTGATGACAATGGGATTTTTCAGGTATTTGAGGGCATCTTTTGTGATCTGTTCAACCGACCATCCCGGGTTGTAAACCCTCAACTCCTGGTATCGTGCCACAAAATGAACGCCGTAGTTATTGGCGATGGCGATCATCATCACGGGCGCCAGAATGGTGATGATACTCAAGTCCCAGCCCATCAGCGGGAAGAATCCCATGGAGATGATGATGGACATGGCCACCACGATCAACGGAGCCATCACGGCTTTGGCTTCACGGAACGAAACCGACAGGAAGATGATCATCAGCAGAAGACCGATGGGCATCAGCACCATCATATCACGCGAGATGTCCGAGTTGATCTGCGTGCGCAAATAAGCATAACCGGCTTTGTAAACCTTTTCATCGCCGGGATATTTCTTTAAAGTCCTGTTTATCGTTGAAATAAGTTCTTCATCTTCAATACCGGGTTTGACTTTCAACACCAGTGCCATGTATTTGAAATCATCCGACACGATGCTTTTATAAACAAATTTATTGTTCATGATCTTTTTCCGCAGCGCTTC
>JAOZOO010000027.1:8510-15031 GCA_029933225.1 Bacteroidales bacterium
TGATTGTAATGATTGGTGGCCGGGCTGTTCTCCGGAAGATATTCTTCGAGGTTGGCATTGACTTTTGTGTTGAGCAAAGGAATGGCTGCCAGCAGCGTCAACACCACCGGCACGATGATGAACCACCATTTGTATTTTATGACCAGTTTTTCCAGCTTCATATCCGTCCTCCTTTCTTAAAAACTGACTTTCAATTGCACAAAACCTCCGTTCATCACCTGGAAAGCATAGTAGTAAAGGGATTTGTCAGGACCTTTGGAGTAAAAACCGCCGGCTGATACCTGTAGCCGGTCGGTAATATCCCAGCTTACCTGCGGTCTGACAAACCATTCTTCCGAGGTGATGTTGTAATACCCCATGATTTCCGCCCTGACGGCATCGTGGGCAAAAAACTTACCGATGTACAGCGAAAGGGCATGGTTAAATTTTTCCTGCTGGTAAAAGATACGCCGGTTGAACTGTGTCAACTCATTATAAGTCACACTGTACATATAGTCAGGCAAAGGCGTGCCGGGGTCATAAGGCGGTATCTCTTTCAGCGGTTTGAAATTATAGGTATAGCTTCCGATATATTGCAGGATAAAATCCCACCCGCCGAAATTCCGCTCGACGGCTGCCACATATTGCAAACCCGGATTGGGAACATACATATTGTTTTCGTAATCTTTGGTCAGGTTGAGGGCCGTTTCACCGCGAAATATCCATCGTCCTGCCGGTATTTCAAAGTCGAGCCCAATCGAATTCTTCAGGTAAGTTTTAGGGTTCAGATAGATATTGTAATTCAATTCGGTAAACGAGAGTGAAGTGATCAGAGCGGTGTCTATGTCAAATCCATACAGTGTGCTGTAACCCCTGAACCAGGAGAGGGAAAAACCGATGGCCGGAAATTCAAAATTAAGTTTTGCCGACGCAGCCATATTTTTAAAAGTCTTTGCCGGTAAAATAAAAGGACTGAATTCGGTGACGCTTTCGTAATGAAGGAATCCCTGATAATCTCCGCTTTCGTTCAGATCAAACAGATCATAACGGTATATTGAGGGCTTGTAAAACGGGATGACGATCCCTTCAAGGTTAATCTGTGACGTAATGTGCCATCTGGCATCGAGCAGGAAGTTAGGCAGCTTCTGATCATCCGAATCGGCGGTGAGGAAAAAGTAATCGAACGGAGTGATGTTGTTGGTGGGGTTAAACCCGTCGGTACGGCCCCAGGTGATGATCTTTTCACCGAGGTAAATGTCGAATTTATCTGACTGATATCCGGCATAAGCTTCTTTGAGTTGCAGGGTAGTATAAAGCGAATCGTATTGTAATCCTCCCCGTGCCCGCAGATCGGCAAAAAGGAAAGCATGGTTAATGGAGAGTTTCCCCTGCACGCCAAACTCGCCAAACACTGATTGGAAATCATAAGACCTGCTCCCGCCGTAAAATGATCCCCTGCCATAGCCACTAAATGTGATAGCCGGTTTGTTGGGATTTTCATCCGCTGCGGTGGCGCTTTCAAATAATCCCTGTCCGTAAAATGTTTCCGTCAGCAGAATTAAAAAAACGCTTAATAATTTCCTTCTGAATTCCATTTTCTGCACTTGTCGTTTTTAATGCAATGTTAAAAAGGGAACGGCTGTAAACAGTGCAATGCGCATTATCAGGACTGGTTGTGCAGGTACGGGTTGTGCGCAGGGATTGT
The DNA here is from genome assembly GCA_029933225.1 of Bacteroidales bacterium. Taxonomy (GTDB): domain Bacteria; phylum Bacteroidota; class Bacteroidia; order Bacteroidales; family F082; genus JAADID01. The sequence goes on from JAOZOO010000027.1 coordinate 10,195, forward strand.
CTGGAGTGGGGGTGGGGAGGACATGGAATAGTGGAATGGTGGAAAATTGGAGTGATGGAAGAATGGAGCAGGGAGCAAGATAAGGGTTATCTGTAATTTAAAAAATCGGAAATCCTCATCCCCGTTCCAGCATCCCCTGAAACTGTGCGGGCGTCATTCCGGTGAGGTCTTTGAAAACGGAAAAGAAAGCCGACTTGCTGTTGAAACCGCATTCGTAACCGATGGCCTCGATGGAGTAATGGTGGTAGGCAGGATCGGAAAGCATCTTTTTGACTTCCTCCACTCGGTATTCGTTCACGAAACGGTAAAAGTTTTTGCCGATGTCGGTATTCAGTACTTCGGTGAGTTTGTGGCGCGGAATATCCAGCTTTTTCGAAACCATCGTGATGGTCAGCCTGCTGTCGAAATAGGGCTTGTCTTTTTCAAAATAATCTTCCAGCACTTTCCTTATTTTTCTTTTCTCTTCGGGATCCAGCCGGGGATTTTTGTAAGTTTCGCTTTTATTGTCATCCCCGTTTCCGACGGGATAAATCCGTTCCTGGAGCAAGCCGTAAAATGAAAAAATATAGATCAGCGTCATCAAAAGCGAGAAAGTGACCAGAATGGAATACATGTATTCATGAGTAATTACGTGGATGATCCCCAGCGTATAAGCGACGATCATAAAACTCATGTAATAAATGATGACGAAAAGCAGCCAGCCGAGCGTGATCTGTCTGGTGAGGGTCGAATATTCGTTTTTCAGGTTGATGCGGTAACGGTGAATATTGATCAGCGTGGGAACGGAATAGGCCACGAAAGAGATAACGGAGGTGATCCCGAAAATAATCTTGAACCATGTGGAGCTGTCAATACTGAAAAAGTGAATGTTCCTGAACCGGATATGAAGAAAATAAGCCCCTACGGTCAATAACAGATAAGGTAAAATATGGATAAGTTGCCAGGGTTTTAATTTGATATTGGGTTTGATCAACGACTTGGAATAAAAATAGATCAAAGGGTTAAATATCAGAAAAGGGTTGGACAGGTGAATTTCTCCGCTCAACAAATCAATGCCCACGCGCAGAAACTCAAGTGCCGAAATAAAAAACCATGCAGTCAGCAACCGGTTGGATGTGCTCTGGTCTTTTTTGACAAAGGCCATGATGAATCCTGAAAACAGAGATTGCGAAAAACCGACCCATGCGAGCACTTCCATTTGAGATGATTTGTTTTCTGATGTTTTACGATTTAACCCGAAAAAGGAACGCAAAAATACAATGTATATGATATACCGTAAAATTTAATTTGCAGAATGTGAAATAAAGATATGGGATATGTGAAACAAAATATAAAGGCAGGAAATGACAATGTATATGCTTTTTTTATATGGAAATTTAAAAAACAGACGGTCGCCGATGAGTGCGATCCCAATCAGGATCAACATGAACGATAGGGCAGGAGCAATGAATCCGGCCAGGTCATTACTCCAGCTTCCGTCAGGATACAAAACAAGCGGTCGCCAGGCCAGCAGGTAACCTGCCAACCCGGTAAAATATAAAAACAGCCCCGTTTTTTGTACTTTCCTTTTTATCTTCAACGGCATGAACAACGGGGTGACCAGCACAAAAAACAACAGAATGCTTTCAAGAATTTTTATAACCGGATGAACACCTTCCCAGTATGTCTTCGGGTGAAAAAATTCAGGGGAGTACCGCCTGAAAATCACATTCCATACAAGTACAGGTATCAGTAACAGAAAACAATTGGTCAGGTATTTTTTGAGTTTCAGGTACGTCAAAATGTTCAGGTTGTTAAATGATTATTGAAAAATACAAAAATAATTTTAAAAACATTTTCAACTCGTTAATAAAATGTTAAACTACTGACAAAATGAGTTGATTCTCCGTCCCCAACCGAATTTTTTTATGAAGCCAAACATGGTATTTTTGCCGCTTGTTTCTTTTTTGAAAACAAGTGGACGATATCATGCGTTTTGATCTGAACACAAGGGAAAAGAGAACATTCCGTCTGCACCTGATTTACATGGCGGTGGAAGGTGTGGTGCTGGGCGTGCTGGCGCTGAACGAATTTGTGTTCATCAAAAGCCTGCACGGAACGAATTACCAACTGGGATTTCTTTTCCAGTTCAGCATGATCATTTTCCTTTTCCTGGTGTTCATCAACGAGTTTCAAAAAAGGGTAAAAAACCGCAAACGGCTTCTCCGGTTGGTGGCTCTGCTGACAAGATTGCCATTGTTACTGGTTTTCTTTTTCCCGCACAGCGCAGCCGAGATGCTGGAAAACAATGTCTGGCACTTGCTTTATCTCGCAGTGTTTCTTATCTATTTTTCGGGCAATATCGTCATCTATCCCAACATCAATTTCCTGCTGAAAACCAATTACCGGCACGATCATTTTGGTAAACTTTACAGCTATGCTACTTCTGTCAACAAAATCATCATGCTGGTGGTCACCTTCGTTTACGGTTATTTGCTGGACCGGAACAATTTTGTGTTCGTGTATGTCATCCCGCTGACCGGGGTGCTGGGCATTGTTTCGGGGTTTGTGCTTTCGATGATAGAGGATACTTCGAAAAAAACCGTTATGCAGCGGAAGAGCATATTCAAATCGGTCAGAGACTCCGTCATCGAAATGAAAAATATTCTGGTGAGAAACGTACCGTACCGCCATTTTGAAGCGGGGTTTATGTTGTACGGGTTTGCCTTTATGATCTCGGTTACGGTCATCACCATTTACTTTTATGAGCAACTTAACCTGAATTATTCCAGTGTGGCTTTTTACCGTAACGCTTATAACATCCTGGCCATCGTCCTGTTGCCGTTTGCCGGCCGGATGCTGGGAAACATCGACCCGCGGAAGTTTGCCGTCCTTACGTATGCTTCCATTGCCCTTTATATCTTTTCCCTGATGCTGACCAGCTTTTTCCCATATCATTTTGAAGTTTACGAAGTGACCGTTTATTACACACTGATCTTTTATGTGATTTTCCACGGGGTTTTTGCCGCTACCATGGTGTTGTTGTGGAACATCGGCTCGGCCTATTTTTGCAAACCGAACGAAGCCGGTACCTACCAGTCGCTGCACCTGTCGTTAACGGGCGTCAGGGCGATATTCTCCCCGCTGGCGGGGGTATTCTTTTATGAAGTTTTCGGGTTTACTATCACTTTTTCGATTGCCATTGGTGCATTGCTGCTGGCCATGGGGCTGATGGTGTGGTCGTATCGGAGAGATGTAAAAAGGATATGATATCTGTATTCTGACGGAAACAAACTGACGGGTTAACCCGTCAGTTTTCGGAAGAAAGGAAAATAATCATCTTTCAAGAGGCTGTCTCAAAAGTCGATTATTACGGATTTATTGATATAATAAAAACTTTGTGGCACTTTGTGAATTCTCCGTGAACCTTTGTGTAACAGCATTTTATAACTATATCACAGAGATGCACAAACCTGCCCGCCTCCGCCGGCTGACGGATAAGGCAGGCGGGGGAGACGCAGAGAGACACGGAGGACTTTTGAGACAGCCTTTTCCAAACAACTGATTCTCAATAACCGTATTTGTCTTTCCACCGTTGCTGTAGCCACTTTCTGACTTCTTCTTCCCTTTTATTTTTGCCCGGTTTATAAATGGCTGTGCCTTTGAGTTCGTCAGGCAGAAACTCCAGGTCGGCGAAATTGCCTTCGTAGCTGTGGGCGTATTTGTATGCTTTGCCATAACCGATGTCTTTCATCAGGTTGGTCGGGGCATTGCGCAGGTGCAGGGGGACGGGCAGGTTTCCGGTTTTTTTCACCAGGTCCTGTGCCTCGTTGATGGCCATGTATGCCGAGTTGCTCTTGGGCGAGGTGGCCAGATAAATGGCGGTTTGCGATAGGATGATTCTCCCCTCCGGCCAGCCGATCTTGCTGATGGCGTCAAAACAGGTATTGGCCAGCAACAGGGCGTTGGGATTGGCATTGCCGATGTCTTCGGAAGCCAGGATAAGCATCCGCCGTGCGATGAATTTGGGGTCTTCACCGGCTTCCACCATCCGTGCCAGCCAGTACACCGCTCCGTTTGGGTCGCTTCCCCGCAACGATTTAATGAAAGCCGAAATGATGTCGTAGTGCATCTCGCCCTGTTTGTCGTACATGGCCAGGTTTTCCTGAATAATCTGCTGCATGCGGTCGTTGGTGATGACCACTTTCTTTTTGTTCACTTTTTCCTGATAAACATACAGCTCCAGCGCATTGTAAAGTTTCCGGGCGTCGCCGCCGGAAATACGGAACAGGGCCTCTTTCTCCTTCAGTTCCACGGTGATGCCGAATTGTTCCTCCATTTTTTCGATGGCGCGCCGGGTCAGCTCTTCGAGGTGTTTGGCTTCCAAGGGTTTCAGGATGTAAACCTGGCAGCGGGAGAGCAAAGGGGAGATGACCTCGAAAGAGGGGTTCTCGGTGGTGGCGCCGATGAGCGTGATGATGCCTTTTTCCACGGCGCTCAACAACGAGTCCTGCTGCGATTTGCTGAAACGGTGGATTTCGTCAATGAACAGGATGGCCGAACCGCCGAACATTTTGGCGCTGTTGATCACCTGCCGTACGTCTTTCACGCCGGAACTCACAGCGCTCAAGGTGTAAAACTCACGATTCAGCGTTTCAGAAATAATGTGTGCCAATGTGGTCTTTCCGACACCCGGCGGCCCCCACAGGATCATCGAGGGAATGTTGCCCGACTCGATGCTGCTGCGCAGGATGGCGCCTTTGCCCACGAGGTGCTCCTGGCCGACGTATTCGTCCAGTGTCTGGGGGCGGAGTTGTTCTGCGAGAGGTGCGGGCATGGGATTTTGGATTTGTGATTT
>JAOZOO010000027.1:15131-21450 GCA_029933225.1 Bacteroidales bacterium
AACCAGTTTTCCGGTTTTTTTCTGATTATTTCTTCCAGTTTTTTTGCGTAACGGGCTGTAATTTCACCTGGTTTTGTTTCTTTGGGATGTTCCGCTGTAAATGAAAGTTCTAGTGTGTAATAGCCACGCTTTACGCGCTGAATGTCAACAAATACTACGGGTATGTCTCTTAACCGGGCATGTTTTTCCGGACCATTTAAAAAGGCTGTCTTTTGCCCGAAAAAATCAACCCAGATTGCCCGGTCGGGTTTAGACGGGCTTTGGTCAGCAGCCATAATGTAAATGACTTTTGAATTGGAATGAGCATCAAAAACTTTGCTGGTCTCCCGCGTTGAAGCTAACAGTGCACCTGTCCTGGAACGGTTCTTACGAATGAATTTGTTTAAATACGGATTGCTTAAAGGCGTATAAAATGCAACAATTTGATAATCCAATTGCAGGCTTGGAGCCATTGCACCCCATTCCCAGTTCCCGTAATGGCACGGCGTTGTGATAAAACTTTTTCCGTTGCCTTTATATTCGTTCAGCAGTTCCGGGTTGATGATCTTATGACGTTCTTTAAGTTGTTTGTCGGTCATTGTAAACGCTTTAAGTCCTTCCACTATAACGTCCGTCAGGTTTTTGTAACTTTTGCTTACCAGTATGTCAATCTCTTTTTTACTTTTTTCAGGAAAACAACGTTCAAGATTTTCAGTAATTACTTTTTTGCGATATCCGATTACACGATGAAGAAAAAAACGTGCAAAATCAGAGAAAAGATATAATATCCTGAAAGGCAGGATTCCGATAAGAAAGATAAAAAAACCGGAAATTATTGTTGTCAAAAAATTCATCGGACGAAAATAACATTTTTGTCATAGCTAATAAAACATGTGTCTTGAAATAAATTGTAAATTTGATTCGATGCAGGGAGATTTCAAAAAAGAAGTGAAGTACCGTACCAGCCGCAGCAGCGGGGCAGGAGGGCAGCACGTGAACAAAGTGTCCACCAAAGTGGAACTGTTGTTCGATGTGGATGCCAGTGAACTGCTCACTGAAGAGCAAAAAGCCGTTATCCGAACCAAACTGAAAAACAGGATTTCCAACGAAGGTCTGTTGATCCTGCAATGCGATGAAACCCGGAGTCAACTGAAGAACAAGGAGATTGTTTATCAAAGATTTATCAATCTGATAGAGGAAGCACTGAAACCTGAAAAGAAAAGAAAACCCACAAAACGCACCAGGGCATCTGTGGAGAAACGGCTGAAAGAGAAAAAGAAAAAATCGGAAAAAAAAGATTTCAGAAAGCCGGTGAAGGAGTGAATAAATTGCTCTAATGGACCTAATTGCTAATTGACTTAAACAAATCCCAAATCAAAATTTCTAAACGATGGTACTTAATTGCCCGTTTGGGATTTAGACATTAAAGACATTACTTAGGCCCCTGTCTGCCGTCTGATATTTTAAAGTTAAACATCAATTTGAAAAAGTAAGCCCGCTGAAATAAAGAGTCAGGTATATTAAATAAAACTTCCGGATTTCAAATCCTGAAGATCGTGATTAGAAATTGCCTTATATTTTAACTTCACATTAGTCAGTTTTTGATTTTTTTCAACATTTGTTGTAAACCGATTCGTTACAATTATATATTTGTTTGTAAATATTCCGGTATGTTTTACATTTTAGTTGTTTCAGACGGAACGGGAAGGACAGCAACCCAGGCGCTAAATGCTGCCCTTACGCAGTTTCCCGATATCGAAACCGAGGTGATCATCTATCGTGATGTAAGAAAAATTGAACAGATTGATGAAATAGTTAAGTATGCTGCAAAAATTAAAGCAATTATTGTGCATACACTTGTTTCAGATGAAAACCACAGTTTTTTGATAAAAAGGACCAGAAGCTATAACGTGGAAACAATTGATATTATGGGGCCTTTTTTGCTCAGATTATCACATCATTTTAAAAATGTTACACCATCGGAACAACCCGGATTGTATCACAAACTGAATGAGGATTACTTCAGAAGGATAGAGACTATGGAGTATGCATTTAAGCATGATGACGGAATGCGTACTCATGAACTGGACAAAGCCGATATTGTAATTCTTGGGGTTTCCCGAACTTTTAAAACACCTTTGAGTATTTATCTGGCAACGAAAGGTTGGTTCGTGGCAAATATTCCCGTGGTATTGGATATACCTCTTCCGGAATCGGTTTATACCATTGAGCCGGGAAAGGTATTTTGCCTGATGACCGATGCCAGACATCTTTCTCTCTTACGCAATTATAGACACGAACACCTGGGGGGAAACACCGGAAATTATGCCGATTTTTCTTATGTCTCGGCTGAACTTAAATATGCCAGATCGCTTTTTTTGCAACATCCTAAATGGACCATCATTAATGTTACAAGTAAATCCATCGAAGAAATAGCATCGGAAATTATCTCCCTGAAAAGGGAATAATTTGTTATTTGTATTTGCCGGTGGAGGAAAAGATGAATTACACTAATTTCTTCCATCTGAATGCCTTTGGCATAATTGATCTAATTGACCTAAACAAAACCCAATTCCAAATTACTAAAAAATATAATTTAACTGATCGTTTGGGTTTTAGACATTTGATATTATTTAGCCCACATTGCAGCAAAAACTCCTAAAAATCAAAAAAATCGGTTAATAACTCCATTTTTTATCAACAAAGCAAGAAGATATGTTTTGTAACAAACTATATATCTGCATGATACAATTTTCATGATTTTTATCTATGAAATGTAGACCTACCTGTGGAAATCTTTAAACTCTAATTTATTTGATTTTAATAAGTTAAAAGAATTTAGCTGCAATGTGGGTTAGGTCAATTAGACATTAAAATAATTAGGTCAATTCGAAAGTCTTTGCCACCATCTCAATCTTATCAAGCAACTCTTTAAAATACCTTTCTTCAGTTAATGGATTCATAATTGTTACCCGTAAAAATACTTCCCCTTTCAACACTGTCTGCACGATATAAAAATCTCCTTCTTCCAACAGGCGTTGCCTGATTGCGCTGTTCAACTTATTGTTCTTCATTTCGTTTTCTGCCAGTATTCTGAAACAAACAATATTGGACTCGGGTTCGACGGCAAGTTCAAATGCCGGCCTGTTTTTGACCGTTTCCGCAAATGTTTTTGCCAGGTCGTACAAGGTAGTTACATTCTGATCGAAGATTTCAAAATCGTAAGTATGCACCAGAGCGTAAAATTTCACGGATATCATTACTTTGGTGCATTCCATCGTCCGTTTGGCGTAGTCGTACCATTGTTCTTCAGATGTTTCGTTTAAAAGATACCTGGCTTGTTGGTTGAAAGTGGCATAAGAATCACTTTTGTTTCTGAAGATCAGCGCTGTGGCCAGTGCAGGGGTCATCAGCATTTTGTGCAGATCAATGGTGACGGAATCGGCAAGATGTATCCCGTCAAGCAGATGCTTGTATTTTTCGGAGAATATGGCTGCACCGCCGTGGGCACCGTCCACATGAAACCACAGGTCGTGTTTCCGGCAAAAGCTCCCGATTTCATTCAGGTTATCATAAGTCCCTGTGGCCGTTGAGCAGGCATTGGCTGTAACGGCAATGACTTTTTTCCCTTCTTTATGTGCTTTGTCAAGATAGCTTTCCAGCACGCTTGTTTGCATCCTGTAATTTTCGTCAGCCGGAATTTTGATAATCCCTTTTGATCCAAAGCCCATGATGCGGGCGGCTCGTTCCACGCTGTAATGCGACTCTTCGGGGATTAGTACCGCCAGGTTACCGGGATTTCCTTCTTCCCAGATATTTCCGCCGCCCTTTACCTGGCGCGCTGCCAACAGGGCTGTGAGCATACCCAGCGTTCCGCCGGAGGTCAGCAGACCGTCACCGTTTTTACCGAATCCCAATCGCCCGGCAAACTGACCGATAATCCATTTTTCAAGTGCAGAAGAAACCGGTCCCATTTCATAGATGGCCATTCCGTTGTTCAGCAGGGCGCTGACCATATCCGCAAGAGCGGTCACCGGCGCCGGTGCCGAGACCTGATGTCCCATGTAACGGGGGTTGTGAATGTGAATTGATTTTTCAATCACATCCTTTAAAAATGCAACCGGATCATTGTGGCCGGGATTGTAATTTTTCCAGAATTCATATTGCTCGTCCGGTTCCTTCCAGTCCATTACTTTCTGGGTTCCGTGGCGGACTTCTTCCAGATAATCGACAAGCAGGTCAATCATTCTGTGACCGTTTTCACGGAAGGCATCGGGGTTGTAAGCGGCTTTTAACTTATTTTTCAAAATGTTTCAGAGTTAAATGAATAAATCGCCATAGTCTTTTCAAATTTACCCCATTATCTGAAACAATAATGGCATTTACATAAAATTAATTAATGGAAATAGCTTCCCAGTAACGGGAATTTTTCACGCAACGTCGCAGCGACGCAACGTTTTTTTACTTTTGGTACAAAATCAAACCCAATGAAATTATTGATGATTTACTGCAATAAATTTGCATTCAATCCCACCGTGAAGACCCTGGAAGATTTTGAGGAAGTAACTGAAGGCAAGACCTTTGAAAATACTTTGGTGGCTTTCATTCATGCCGAAGAAAAGGACGAGGAAGATATCAAAGGCGTAGAAACCAAGATGGTAAAAAACCTGAAGTGGGCTGCCAAAAAGAACAACACCCGTTTTGTGGTACTGCATTCGTTTGCGCACCTGTCCGATTCAAAAGCCAATCCCCAATTTACAAAAGAGTTGTTCGACAGAGTGGAAGCCCGGATGAAAAATGCCGATTACGATTGCGACCAGACACCTTTCGGCTATTTCCTCGACCTCGAAGTGCAGGCACCCGGCGTGTCGCAGGCGAGGATTTTTAAAGGGTTTTAGAAGGGAAGGGTGGAATGACGGATGGTTGGAATGGTGGAATGTTGGAATGTTGGAATGCTGTGTGTTGGAGTATAAGGGGAATAAGGGTATAGGGTATCGGCGACTAAAGTCGCCGATTGTCTTGTCCTGAAATAGGTTTACAAAAAAAAAAGATGATTTCAATCAATCATGAACATGCTTTTTAATTGGCTGCTCTGTCAAAATCTCTTTTCTGTCAAAAAGTTCAGTTATTTCGACTTAATCATCGTCAAAAGCATCTTGAAGCACTCCTGTGCTTCCACGGCATGGGGAATGTCTGCGGGCATGATGATGAACTCGTCCTTTTTTACTTTAAAAGCTTTTTTATCGATCAGGATGACGCCTGTTCCGTCCAGCACCTGAACCAGCGCGTCAAACGGGGCCGTGTGTTCGCTCAATGACTGTCCTTTGTCAAAAGCAAACAACGATACGGTACCGGTTTCTTTGTTCAATATTGTGCGGCTGACGATGGCGCCTTCTGAGTATTCAATACTGGTATTCAGGGCGGCTACTTTTCCTTTGTCAAATTCTTTCTTTTCCATTTTGCTATTATTTATTTTCTGCAATAATACGAACTAAAAAGCCGTTTACAGAATAGAATCACGTAACAGAAAGATGATATCTGTCATACTTTGGGAAATGCTTTCAATTCGTTATCTTTGAACTTTAAAAAAAGTGATAAAATGAAAACCAAAATAATCCTTGCACTTATCCCTTCATTGATGATAATCTTGACCATCGGTGCCTGTAAAAAAGAATCCGAGTGTGTTGACGGAAATGGTGATTATAAGATAGATACCCGCCAGCCGGGTGATTTCAACAGGATTGTCTCCAATGGCGCTTTCAACATTAATTATTCACAAACCAACTCCACAAGTGTGGATGTTTTTGCCGAATCGAATATATTACCCATTATTCAGACCACGGTGACAGACCAGACCCTGATTATTCAGGTGCAGGATGATGGTTGTTACAATGCCCAGCAGCCGGTGGAAGTAACCTTAACTTCTCCCGACCTTAAGGCGGTAACTCTCAATGGTTCGGAAACATATACTGCAAATAACCTGAAATTAGATAACCTGGATATGGAAACCACAGGTTCGGCAATGGTAAACAGCTCGCTGGACCTGAATGAATTAACTGTTACTTTGAGTGGCTCGGGAAATTATACTCTGGTGGGCAGCGCAAATACAAGCCGGTTCAACATCCCGGGTTCCGGGAATATTTTTGCCTCGGTATTTGTAACCGACAGTTGTGAAGTCATTTTATCGGGTTCCGGAGATATACACATTTATGTAACCAAATACCTGAAAGTCATGATAAGCGGCAGTGGCAGTGTTTATTATAAGGGCAATCCCGGAGAAATAGATTCTACCATCACGGGTTCCGGTGAGTTGATTAATGAAGGGAAATAAAAAGTTGGG
>JAOZOO010000027.1:21550-23393 GCA_029933225.1 Bacteroidales bacterium
GATGGTCATAGGCACATATTTTTCCCAGTCGGGATTGCCATCCTGAATCATTTTAAGTACTTCATGAGATTTTACATATAAATGTTGCGTCATGCTGCACGGAATGTCGAGAATAAGGCGGTTCATTCGCAGGTATTCAAAAAGCAGTTGGACATCCTTGTCCATTTTTACCGATGAGGAAGTGATCAATTCATCCGATTTTTTTGAGAGGGTAGGGTAGATGTATAATTTCATGTTGTCAGGAAACATTTTGGCGATGGCTTCCATGATGCCTCCGCGGAGATGTGTGTAATACTTCTTATCCACGATCTTTTCAAGGGTGGGTACACCTACGACGACACGCAATTTTTTTAATTTAAACATGCTGAAAAATTCCACCAGTTTGTAATACTCCCGGAAATCGGAAACCATTACATTCTGACCTATTTCGTTGAGCATGTTTACCCTTTCAAGGAAATCCTGTTCGTCCAGTTCTCCCTTTGCTAACAGGTTGTTCAAAGTGATCTCACAAAAGAAATAAGTGTTATCCGGTTCATAATCCTCATCTTTGCGGAACAGTTCCAGACTTTTGTTCAGGATGTCTTTCGTAACATAGGTGATGGGTCGGAAACTTCCCCGGAATGCCAGCACATTCTTTTTGTAAAGCATATCGGAAGGCTGACGTATCTGCCCGTTTTTGTCAAACATGATGGCGTGTGTCATTCCGTTCTTGACTAATTGTACTCCCAGCAGCCGGTTATCAACATAGTCGAGGTCGGGCCCGGACATTTCCATCATAGTAATCCGAAATCGGTCGTGTGAAAGGTTATCTGTGAGTGATTTGAGAAAGATGTTGGGTGACTGATGATAGTACTTACAGGCATAGATAAGGTTAACGCCCAGAATGCCAAGTGTTTTTTGCTGGAGCAATCCGTCGTTTTCCAACAGTTTGACATGCAGGATGACCATGTTTGGTTTCCCGCCGGGATGAAGCTGGAAACGGATACCCATCCACCCGTGGGCATAATTGGTTTTGGCGTAGTTCAGAATTTCTACAGTGTCGGCAAAAGCAAAGAAACAGGCATCAGGTTGTTCATCACGAAGCAATTTGCTAAGGTCCCGGTATTCGGCTTCTAACATTTTTGCAAGCCGGTTCTCCGAAACGTAACGGTCGCTTTTACCTTTGTTATAAAGAACATCACTGAATTTCTTGTCATAAGCGGAGATGGTCTTGGCGACAGTACCCGAGGCACCTCCTGCCTGGAAAAAGTAACGGGCCACTTCCTGACCGCCACCTATTTCAGCGAAAGTGCCGTAAAAATTTGTGTCGAGATTTACTTTTAAAGCTTTCCGGTTTGTCGGTATGGATTCGTGTTGCATTTTTTTCTTTTTTTTGGTCATTTGCCCTGCGGGCGTCAAACAATTGTCATTTGCCCTTCGGGCGTCATACGTTGTCATGCTGTTGCCCTTCGGGCGTCATACGTTGTCATGCGATTGTCATTTGGCCTTCGGCCGTTATGTGATAGTCATTTTGTGCTACGCACGTCAAGCAATTGTCATACAGTTGTCATTTGGCCTTCGGTTGTCATGCGTTGTCATTCGATAGTCATACTTTTATTTTTTATCTTTTTACTTTTATCTTGAATAAGGTCATGTTGTTGTCATTTGGCCTTCGGCCGTTATGTGATAGTCATTTTGTGCTACGCACGTCAAGCAATTGTCATGCGATTATCATTTGGCCTTCGGCCGTCATGCGATGGTCATACGATGGTCATACGATGGTCATGCGATGGTCATACGATGGTCATGCGATGGTCATGCGATTGTTATTTTAAGTTTTTTGAATTTAGATTGTTTGTGTCAA
>JAOZOO010000027.1:23493-32141 GCA_029933225.1 Bacteroidales bacterium
CGATGGTCATGCGATTGTTATTTTAAGTTTTTTGAATTTAGATTGTTTGTGTCAATTTCCGAATTTTTCCCGTTAATCTACTTTTATCTTTATCCTTTTATCTTTTATCTTGTTTCCTATATTTATTCCTTCTTCTCCAACAGTTTTTCCAGTTCTTTATTTTCATCCCGAAGACGTGCAGCTTCTATGAAATCCAGCTCTTTCACTGCGGCTTTCATATCTTTTTTGTTTTTCTCGATGGCTTTGCGGATGGCTTCTGCGCTCATGTATTGCACTACGGGGTCGGCAGCCACACTGGTCTCCGTATTTTCCACATAAGCATCTTTCGGACGGTTATCCACAACAGCCGTCTGCCCCATGATGGCTTCGGTTGACTTGATGATGGCTTTAGGGGTGATACCATGTTTTTCGTTGTAAGCCAGTTGTTTTGCTCTTTTGCGTTCGGTTTCCTCAATGGTTCTGCGCATTGAATCTGTGATTTTATCGGCATACATGATCACGAGACTGTCGAGGTTTCGGGCTGCCCTACCCGCAGTTTGCGTCAGCGAACGTTCCGAGCGCAGGAATCCCTCTTTATCGGCATCCAGAATAGCGACAAGGGCAACTTCGGGCAGGTCGAGTCCTTCGCGGAGAAGATTGACTCCCACCAACACATCAAAGTTACCAAGCCGCAGATCGCGCATGATCTCCACACGGTCCAGGGTATCCACATCCGAGTGGATATACCTCGTGTTGATGTCAAGCTTTATCAAATACTTTGTCAATTCTTCGGCCATTCTTTTGGTCAGGGTAGTGACAAGTACCCGTTGTTTCCGGGCAATGGTTTTTTCTATTTCATTCAGCAGGTCGTCAATCTGGTTCATGCTGGGGCGAACTTCAATTTTCGGATCAAGCAGGCCTGTGGGACGTATCAATTGCTCAACCACAACACCTTCCGACTGCATGAGTTCATAATCAGCCGGAGTTGCACTCACATAAATGGTCTGGCCGGTTAGCTGTTCAAACTCATCAAATTTCAAAGGACGGTTATCCATGGCCGAGGGAAGGCGAAACCCGTATTCTACAAGGGTTTGTTTCCGAGAACGGTCGCCGCCATACATGGCCCTGATTTGAGGTATGGTCACGTGACTTTCGTCAATGATCGTGATGTAATCGTCGGGGAAATAATCCAGCAGACAGAATGGTCGTGAGCCCGGCTTTCTCCCGTCGAAATAGCGGGAATAGTTTTCGATTCCCGAACAATAGCCCAACTCCCGCATCATTTCCACATCATATTCCACACGGTCTTTCAGGCGTTTGGCTTCGAGATGGCGGCCGATTTCATTGAAATAGTCCACCTGTCTCATCATATCCATCTGGATATCCATCAGGGCTGATTTCATTTTATCCTGTGAAGTCACAAAAATATTGGCCGGGTAAACAGCAATATTTTCCAATGTGTCTGTTCTCGCTCCCGACACCGGGTCGATCATTTCTAATTGTTCTATTTCATCTCCCCAAAAAATGATCCGGTAAGCAAAATCGGCATATCCCGGGAATACATCCACTGTATCCCCCTTGACTCTGAAGGTTCCCCTGCGGAATTCAATATCGTTTCTCGAATACAATCCGTTGACAAGATCGCGGAGGAACTTGTTCCGGCTGATCTTTTGTCTTACATGAAGTGCAACTACATTGTTTGTAAAATCATCCGGGTTGCCGATGCCGTAAATACAGGAAACCGATGACACTACAATCACATCCTTGCGACCCGAAAGCAGGGATGAGGTAGTACTCAACCGCAATTTCTCAATCTCTTCGTTGATGGACAGGTCTTTTTCGATGTAAGTGTTAGTCACGGGGATGTAGGCTTCCGGCTGATAATAATCGTAATAGGAAACAAAATATTCCACGGCATTTTCAGGAAAGAACTGCTTAAACTCCCCGTACAACTGGGCTGCCAGGGTTTTATTATGACTCAATACCAAAGCGGGCCGGTTAACCTCCATGAGTACATTGGCAATGGTAAACGTCTTTCCCGAGCCGGTAACGCCAAGCAGAGTCTGGGCCTTGTCGCCTCTTTGAAGACCCTCGACAAGTTGTTTGATGGCCTCCGGCTGATCACCCGTAGGTTTAAAATCGGATATGAGTTTGAATTTCATAAAAAGTTTTGCAAAAATACGATAATGAATAACCCTTTTTCAAACCGGTTTTAAAATCAAAAAGAAAATACTTACATTTGGGCAAATCATTCCAGATATTCTTGATGACAGGAAAATATATTCTCTCACTTGACCAGGGAACCACAAGTTCAAGAGCGGTAATTTACGATCATGATGGAAAAATATGCTCTGTCGCACAAAAAGAATTCCGGCAGATTTTTCCAAAACCCGGATGGGTAGAGCATGACCCCACAGACATCTGGTCGTCGCAAATGGCTGTTGCTTCGGAAGTCATTGCAAAAATGGGGATTTTACCGCAAGCAATAACGGCTATCGGGATTACCAACCAACGGGAAACTACGATTGTATGGGAACGGAAAACGGGCAAACCGGTTTACAATGCCATCGTGTGGCAGGACAGGAGAACGGCTGATTATTGCGATAAGTTAATCAGGTCGGGAAAATCAGAATTCATCAAACAAAAAACCGGTTTGGAGGTTGATGCTTATTTTTCCGCGACCAAAATCAAGTGGATACTGGATAATGTTCCCGATGCCAGGAATAAGGCGATCAAGGGGGAGCTGGCGTTTGGTACGGTTGACAGTTGGCTGATCTGGAATCTTACACACGGTGCCAGTCATTTAACAGATGTGACCAATGCTTCACGAACCATGTTGTTCAATATCCATGATTTACAGTGGGATGAGGAACTGTTGGATCTCTTTGATGTTCCTTTTGAAATGTTGCCGGATGTCAGGCCGTCGAGCCGGTTTTTCACGGAGACTTCCGGAAAGATCCTTCAGGCGAAAATCCCTGTGACGGGAGTGGCAGGAGATCAGCATGCCGCCATGTTCGGGCAGATGTGTATTCGGGAAGGCATGGTGAAGAACACTTATGGTACCGGTTGCTTCATCATGATGAATACGGGCAGTAAACCGGTTTTCTCAAAGCACCGGTTGCTTACAACTGTTGCCTGGCAAATTAATCATGATGTGGTTTACGCACTGGAAGGTAGCGTGTTTACTGCCGGAGCACTGGTGCACTGGTTGAGGGATGGTTTACAGATCATCAAAAAAACAGATGAGATCGAGAAACTTGCTGGTTCAGTAAATGATACGGCCGGTGTTACAATTGTTCCCGCATTCACGGGGCTGGGAGCGCCTCACTGGAGACCTGATGCAACGGGAACGATAAATGGTCTGACACGGGGAAGTACCAAAGCACATATAGCCCGTGCTGCCCTTGAAGCCATTGCCTTTCAAAGTCATGATGTGGTCAGAGCCATGGAAAAGGATATAAACAGGCCGGTGGAAATCATCAGGGCGGATGGAGGAGCGGCTTCCAATAATCTGCTGATGCAGATGCAGGCTGATTTTTTACAGGTGACGGTTGAACGTTCGGCAAATTACGAAACCACTTCGCTTGGTGCAGCCTATTTTGCCGGTCTGGCTGCGGGATACTGGAAAAGTACGGAAGAAATAAAAAGTAAGTGGCAACCTGACAAGAGATTTATTCCGGATATGGGAAAAAATAAAGTTGAAGATCATATTAAACGTTGGTTTCAAGCCGTTAAAAAAACTTTTTGATTGTGGATTTATATGGAAAAAAAGATAAAGGTCTCCTCCGGAAGGTGGTATTACTGTCAGTGGAAACAATCATTGTCATCATCAGTGCCTGGGTGTTGTTTTTCGGAGGGTTTGAGTGGTTGGCCGGATTGTTTGGAGTTAATGATGTTTCTCCGGGCAATTATGCAAGAAGAGTAATCCTTTTTGTGTTTATCCTGATCACCTATTTCAGGTTATGGATAACAACAATAGTCTTGTTGCAGAGGCAGATGCCGTGGGAGGAGGTGTTCAGTGTCTCATTTGCTTTTTTGTTGTATTACGTGGGATTTAGTTTGCTCGGTTACCAGAGCAGTCAGCCATTGCATACACCTGATGTAATCGGTACAATTATTTTTCTTCTCGGTGGATGGTTGAACACAGTGGGTGAGCTAAAAAGATATCACTGGAAAAAACAACCGGAAAACAAAGGCAAATTATATACAGGCGGCTACTTCAGATATGCCATGCACATAAACTATTTTGGAGACATATTATGGGTTAGCGGGTTTGCCATTTTAACCCGTAACTGGTATTCGGTCATCATCCCCCTATGGTTAATTGCTTTTTTCATCTTTTTTAATATTCCCAAACTGGATGTTTACCTTGCCGGTAGATACGGCGAGGCTTTCGAGGAATACCGGAAAAAGACAAAGAAACTGATACCTTTTATTTACTGATCACTTTCCTCTTTTCTTTTTCATATACGATTCAAACATGGAATCATAATTGTCAGAGATTTCTTCTGTCAACTCCAGGAATCTTTTGTGTGGAATAGCAATCAGACTTTCTGCATACAGGGCTCCGTTTGCCCGGCTGATCATCGAAATCTTTGCAGCGCTTTCTTCGTCCGGCGCTTCATAAATGTCCATAAAGTCATATTGGCCCAGCAAAGCATAATGAGCAATAAATTTGACTTCCGGGCATTTTTCTTTAACCGCTACATACCAGTCATGGCTTGATTTTGAGCGATCTTTCAATTGGTAAGTTGCCTCCGGGGCAAGCTTTGTTAAAAGGATATAAGTTTGCATGGCAAATGGTTTTTAAATTTCAGCAACCAAGATACGAAAAAAGAAAAGAAGATGCAAATGAAATATCTGCATTAACGATTGGGATTATGATTCATTCCGGCAGTTTCTAAAAATATCTTAAAAAACAGACAGTCAGTCAGAAGAATTGCTAATTTTGTACAGGTTTAATTAATTTTTAAAAAAGGAACAAAATGAAAAAATATTTGATCACAGCATTTATTGCCATGCTATTTCTCGGTGCATGCTCAACAATACAGGTGACTTCCGATTATGACAAAACTGTTGACTTTAACCAGTTCAAAACGTATTCATATTATGGATGGGCTAAAGAAAGCAATAAGATTTTAACGCCTTTTGATCAGAAAAGGATTGAGGAAGCTTTTGCTGATGAATTTGCCAAAAGAGGACTGAAGTATGTGGAAGAAGGTGGTGACTTAACAGTTGCCCTGTATATACAGACCGAACAGAAACAGGAAACCACAGCGACAACAACCGGCATGGGCGGTTACGGCTACGGCGGTTATTACGGCTGGGGGCCCGGCTGGGGCTGGGGGCCTGGCTTCTATGGCGGTATGACGCAAACAACTTATCAGACTTATGACTATCAGGTAGGTACACTTGTTGTTGATGTTTTTGATACGAAGAAAAAAGTATTGATATGGGAAAGTGCAGGGCAGGGGAGGATAAATGACGATCCTACCAACAGGGATAAATCAATTCCTAAAGTCGTAGCTCAAATTATGGCTACTTATCCGGTACAACCTATAAAATCAAAATAAAAGTATTCAGATGAATACAAATGCATTCGAGAGGGCCTGTTCTCAAAGACAGGCCTTTTTTGTTTATTGTTAACAACTCATCTTTGATTGTCAATAAATAAATAGTGAGGTCAATTTGTTTTCAATGTATTTTTACCACCTGAAATGAAGAATTTTTCTCCTTTCAGGAACAATGAAAATCAGATAGATGGCACCAATAGGGTGCGGAAAATAAACTTATTTATAGCAGCTTGAATTTAGTTCGGGCTGCTTTTTTTATAAAAACGATGAAATATGAGTAAAATGAAAGGCCGTAGTTTGATTTCAATCACGGATTACACAAAAGAAGACATTTTGAAAATACTTGACCTTGCCGAAGAGTTTGAGAAAAACCCGAGGCAAAACATCCTGAACGGGCATGTGATCGCTTCTTTGTTCTTTGAACCTTCGACGCGCACAAGGTTGAGTTTTGAAAGTGCAGTGCAATACCTCGGCGGGAGAATCGTCGGTTTTGCCAGCGCCGATACCTCCAGTGTGAAAAAAGGAGAGTCGTTGAAAGATACAATCCTCACGGTAAGCAATTATTCTGACCTTATCGTTATGCGAAATCCGCTGGATGGCAGTGCACGTTTTGCCAGCGAAGTCTCGCCGGTTCCGATTATCAATGCCGGCGACGGGGCAAACCAGCATCCTACGCAATGTCTTCTTGACCTGTATTCCATCAGAAAAACACAGGGACAGCTTGAGAACATTGAAATTGCCATGGTGGGTGACCTGAAATACGGGCGCACGGTTCACAGTCTGGTTCAGGCATTGTCGTTATTCAATGCAAAATTTCATTTTGTCTCTCCCGAATCATTGAAAATGCCGAGCAGCGTGAAAACTGTGATTAAAAATGCAGGTCTTGAATACTTCCAGTACACGGAACTTTCGGATGTCATTCCTTTTACCGACATCCTTTACATGACCAGGATTCAGGGAGAGCGCTTTCCCGATCCGCTGGAGTATGAAAAAGTCAAAAATTCATATATCCTCACAAACAGCATGCTTGAGGGTTCAAAAGAAACCATGAAAGTCCTTCATCCGTTGCCAAGGGTTAATGAGATCACGGAAGACGTGGATGATAATCCAAAGGCGTATTATTTCCAACAGGCCCGGAATGGTGTTTACGTAAGACAGGCATTGATCGCAGCCATATTGGGGCTGAAATGAATTGATTGGGAGATTATATTTTAAACATTAAAGAATAAAATCAGCATAATATCATGAATAATAAAAGAACCGAACTTAAAGTTTCAGCCATCAGGAACGGGACAGTAATAGATCATATACCCACTGAAAGTGTTTTCCATGTCTTTAAGATTCTCAATCTGGACAAGACAAAGAATCAGGTTTATTTTGGTACGAATCTGGACAGTAAAAAATATGGGAAAAAGGGGATTATCAAGATCAGTGATAAATATTTTGAAGACGAGGAGATCAATAAGATTGCCCTTGTTGCACCGAAAGCCACTTTAATTGAGATCAAAGATTATGATGTGATCAGGAAAGAAAATGTCCAGCTCCCTGAATATGTGGATAAGATTGTAAAATGCTTCAACCCGAAATGTGTTACGAATAATCAGAATGTAACCACTTCGTTTAAAGTAACAAGAGACCATAAAGGGAATATGAAACTGTATTGTAAATATTGCGAGAAAACAATGTCGAAAGAAAATATCGAGTTTGTATAAACTCTATCACAACATCCTTGAAAGCCGGGATGACAGGCCATTCCGTTGAGGTTTGCTTTTTTATCAAATGAAAAAAAAACTACATCCTGTTAAACAACTCATTGCACAGGGCGAACACCAGCAACTTGATTTTAAATTTGAGATATCGGACGCAGCCAAGATTGCCCGTACGCTGGTTGCTTTTGCCAATACCGACGGTGGAAGATTATTGATCGGGGTAAAGGACAATGGGGTGATCAGGGGTGTTGAATCGGATGAAGAGTATTTTATGATTGAAAATGCTGCACAAAGGTTTTGCAGGCCGGAGGTGAAATTTAATTCAAAAGAATGGATTGTTGAGGGAAAAAAGGTGCTGGAGGTCAATGTCCCGCAGAGTTCCTCTTTTCCCCATCGTGCTCCGGACCAAAGAGGAAATTACAGGGCTTATGTCCGTGTCGGGGATGAGAATCTGCTGGCAAACGGCGTGTTGATGAAAGTCTGGAAAAAAAAGAAAAGCAATAAAAATATCAGATTTGTATATTCCCGGCCGGAGAAAGAACTGCTGACCTATTTGCGCAAAAATGAGTTTGCTACCTTATCAGAAGTAAGAAGGATAACAGGCTTTTCCAAATTCAAATCGGAGCAGTTACTTTCCGATTTGATCCTGTTGGACGTGATTGAAATGAGAATGACCGATACCCCGGCAGTGTTTTATTTGAAAAACACAAATTCCTGAACACTTCCTCCGGTTAACAATGAATTAACATTTTTTTACATTCCCGAAAAAATATTTATCTGCCTTTTGTTACATTTGCATATTGATAATTATGAAGCAGAGGTTAAAAATACAGGGAATAATATTGGTTTTGGTTACTGTTTTTACTGTTTCCGGGCTTCATGCCCAGGAGTTCGGGTCAAACGTAATTAACGCTCCTGTAAAAAAGCAACCGGTTACTACCCAAAAGTATAAGCCGGATGTTTCGTTTACGCTCGGCACGTCATTCTCGAGTTTCGGTCCCGGTTTCAATACTTTCGGGACTTATGTGATGCCCGAAATTACATTTCCTGTTTCCAAGAAATTTGCCATCCGTACCAGCATCGGTTATTCAAATATGTTTTATTCCACTCCTGGTGGTGAAGGTTCGATGTTTTCGCAAAGTCCCGCTCAGTATGGCCACATCTCGGTCAGCGGATTATACCGGGTAAATGAAAAACTGACCATTGCCGGAACCGCGTTTAAAACTTTTGATCTTAATCCAAGAAAAAATCAGGTTAATCCGCGGGCGCTGGATTTCAGCAATGAGGGCGTTATGCTCAACCTGGATTATAAAGTATCGGACCATGTGAGGATCAATGCCTCATTCAGCTATCAGAAACGAAGCCCGTATTATTATTACAACAATGG
>JAOZOO010000115.1 GCA_029933225.1 Bacteroidales bacterium
TGCAAAGGTTTCCTTTCTCATCCACTCGTTCAACTTGTCATTCGGATTGTTTCCGCCTCCCGCGCTTATTTCTCCAACACCACCATCGCGCTGGCCACAGATTTTACATGGGAAATGGACAGATGGATGTGATTGATCTGATGTTCAGAGAGATATTCTTTCACCTTACCGAGCGGGTTGACATAAGGTTTGCCCAATTCATCATTCAACACTTCGATTTCATGGAAAGCCATGCCGTAGCGGTAACCGGTTCCCAACGCTTTGAAAAATGCTTCCTTGGCGGCAAAGCGGGCGGCATAGCACTGATACATGGTTACTTTCCCGCGGGTGCAGTATTGCTGTTCGGCGGGTGTGTATAGCTTGTCGCGTAAAGCATCGTTGCCTTCCAGGTGCTTTTTTATCCGCTCCACTTCGATGATGTCGGTGCCAATTCCGAAGACCATTTGGTTTGGTTTTGTTTCACGCAAAGACGCAAAGACGCGGAGTTTTTAAATAATTGTTCCTTTGCACCTTTGCGTCTCTGCGTGAATTTTATTGTGTCAAAAATACTTTAAATCTTATTTCTTCAACAGTGCATCCGCTCGTTTCTGCGCATCCTGTTTGATCTTATCGGCCTGTTTTTGGGCTTCTTTGAGGATTGCATCTGCCTGTTTGTCTGCTTCACCTCTGAGTTTGCCGACCTGTTTATCTGCTTCGGACCTCAACTTTTTAACGGCTTCCTTTGCCGCAAATTCGGCCAGGGGCCCTTGTTTTTTCGCCTCATCCATCAACGCTTTCACCTGTTTGTCGGTTTCGCGGTTCAGCTTGGCAATGGCGGCATCCGCATCATTTTTCAATTTATCGGCCTGCTTTTGGGCTTCGGCCATGATCTGTTTTGCCGTCCGGTCGGCATCATCAAGTATCTTCTGTGCCTGCTTCTGTAACTCCTCGCTCACTTCTTTGGCAATTTCCTCTTTGGCTTTCTTTACCAAATCATCGCTGCTCTGTTTCATGCCGGTTTTAATCTTCGGGTTGGACAAAGTGCCACCGACCGTTACGCCTACTTTGATGGTTTCGGGTAATTCGTAATCCAGACCGTATTTTTTTGCCTCTTTCGCCAGATCATCCAGCAGGTCGTTGGCGCCGCTACCCAGTTTTTCCCTCGGGATGTTCAGTGATATCGCATATTCGATGGACTGGTCAATTCCTGTCCATCCCTCAACATCAGCCGTAAAATTTTTGTATTTCAAAGTAAATGGCTTGGTGATCAGCTTGCCGTTGATAAACCGGAAAGAGATGTTGAGTTTGTCGAGTGTAAGCTTTTTCAGCTCTTTGAAGTTCAGCACTTCGGCAATCTTCACCAGCGTATTCATTCCGTCAATGGTGATTTGTGTGGTGGTCAGTTGTCCCTGTCCGTTCATGGTTTCGTAAACCGGCATCATTTCCTTGTCAAGCTTTGTCGTTAACGACAATCCCGCCGACAGTTTTCCTTTGGTTTTTTTAGCCACAGGGAGGTATTTCCGCACCATGGCAAATTCGTCGTACGAAGAAGGAATATCCAGACCGGCAAGTTTCAGGTTCAGGTTAACATCGGGGGTGTCGGTATTTTTGGTTGAATATTTACCGTCCACCGTCATTTGGCCTCCGCTGATGTTCGATTTCAGGTTTTTGATGTCCAGCGCTTCATTCCTGACGATGATCTGTCCGCTCACGTTGGTCATGTTCAGGCTGTCCCAGATGAGTTTGTCAAAACGGGAAGTCAGGACAAAGTCAATATTTTCAGGAATCTTCACGACGGAACCGGTTGTGTCTTGTTTTGTTTCGGTTTCTTTTTCAGGCGTTTCCTCTTCGGATGTTTCTGCTTCCGTCCCGCTTGTCAGCAGTTCATCCACATTGAAATATCTCGATTTCGTATTCAGCGTTCCTTTCAGCTTTCCATCGGCAAGAACATAGGAAAGATAATTGTTGATTTTCCCTTTGGCCGAAAAATCGCTGTTGCCTGTTTTCATGTTAAACGAAACCAGATCAAGGTATTGCGGGCTGAAGTTCAGTTGGGCGGTAGAAATATTGACCGGATGCTGAAACGAATTGCTGGTATAAGTCATGTCCCTGACAAGCATCGTACCCATGGCAATGAACTTATCATACTGCTCATTCTCGATGGACGACATTTTGCCGCGGAGTGTAATGTCGGTCACGAAAACCCCGGAAAGATTTTCGCCGTTTTCGAGCGGATAAAAATCTTTCACTGTTGACAGCTCTATTTCGCCTTTTATCTTCCCGTCAATGTCGGGGTCCGAAACAGGCGTTTTCAGAATCAGCGATGCTTTGACAGGATTACCGCCCATTGTCATATTGAATTCAGGGATATTGATAACGGTGGCATCGGCATCGCCGCCGGGATTGGAAATAGTGGTTTTGATGTTGATGTTGTCCACCGCTTTGGGCAGGTCGGGATATTTAAAATAGCCGTTGGTCACTATCAGGTTGACGTTAAACGACGGCAGTTGCTCATTATTGTAAATGCCTTTTACCGAACCATTCAATGAAAAATCGCCATTGGTTTCAATGTTTTTAAAATCTTTGAGATAAACTGCGGGAACAAGCGACAGGATGCTCTTGAATTTATTTTTCGGGGCATTGAACGTCAGCACAAGGTTCATTCCTTCATCAATGAAAGACACCGATCCGTTGAAATTGAGTAACAGGTCGTTCAATGTCAGCTCGTTTCTTCCCAATGTGTAAATCTCGTTCTTCAAATCGGCATCAATATTAGCCTGGTAGCGTAAACGGGCATCCGTCAGGTAATTCATGTCGCCGCTTGTCACAGTCAGATGCTCGATGGTGGTTTTGGTGTGAAGTACGGTCTTATCCGTTGTCAGCCCTCCCGACAATTGATTATTCAGTCCCCGGGCATAAACCTGTATGTCCGATTCCTCATCAAGATAAGTCAGCCTGCCGTTTGTGAGCGAAACATTTTTCAGGATGAGCTCAAAGGGGTCTTCCCCGTTGCTTTCCGTCGTTTCCTCTCCGGCCCCAGAAGGCAGGGAAATGTCATAATTGGCCAGTCCGTTTTCCAAAATCCTGACTTTGATGACCGGCGAATTAACGGAAACTTTCGTGATCTTATACGGACCGCCTTTGAAAACGCTGAACAGGTTGATGGTCACCGAGGTGTTTTGAATTTTTGCCAGTGTATCTTTTTCAAATACATCTTTCCCGACTACCGTCAGGTCGTTGATACCCAGCGTAAAATTGGGGAAATTCCTGAACAGTGACAGGTCAATGCTCTCAAAATCAACGGTGGCGTTCACATTTTTGTTGATCTCTTCGCGAGCCAGCTTCTCTATCTTTCCTTTGAAAATTAGAGGAAGAATGAACATCAGTGCCACGATTAGCACCACCAGGATACCCAATATTTTAAAAAGTGTTTTCATTGTTTTTTGTTGTTAAACCGGTTTACATCAATTCATCACCGCATATCCGTTGAAGGCAAGCCGCAGGGTGATTTCGTCATCAAATCCGGAGAATGCGGGAATGTCGGCTTTATCGTTGTATATCTTGCCTTCCATCCGGAAGACCCGGTAATTTCCGTCTCCGCCTGTGTTCGGACGCATGATGGTGATGTCGAACAAGATAGTGTAATTTAACATCAGTTCCGGGTTGGTCAGTTGCAGTTCGACTTTGTAATCCCGGTTGATGTTTTTCTGATTGATGATCTCGCGCACCGGGAAAATACCGGAAAGTGTATATTCCAGTTGATCATGAATGGTATCCGAGACAAAATTTTCAGGATGGGCTGCATCATAAAAATCCGTGTTTACTAACCGGCAGGTGAAGTCGCCGTTTTTGTAATCCAGCACCACCGAGATATTCTTGTTTTCCCATTCGAACTGTTGTCCGTTTTTCGTGGCTATAATTTTCATCACCGCGGTGTAGGTCTGATACCGGGTGGTCTGGGCAGGTGCCATCGATGTGAAAAAACTGATCAGTAATATAAAAATGAATGTTCTCATAATTGTATTTTTTACGAAGGTAAAGATAATCTATCTTTGGAAATTGCCGGTTGTTTCATTCCTCTTCTTCAAACAGGTCGGGTCTGAAATTCACGAGAAACACCTTTTCCGTGGAGCGTGTGATGGCCGTATAAAGCCACCTCAAATATTCCGTATTAATCATTTCGTCGGTCAGGTAACCCTGGTCCACGATCACATTGGGCCATTGTCCGCCCTGGGTTTTGTGGCAGGTCATGGCGTAGGCAAATTTCACATGCAGGGCATTATAATAGGGGTCTTTTGCCATCTCGTCCAGTCTTTTGCGGCGCTGTGTGATGTGACCGTATTCCTGTTCCACGCTGTCGAAAAGACGTTTCCGGTCGGCGTCGTTCAATCCCGGGCCTTCGGCATAAATGGTGTCTAACAGCAAAATCACCTCGTATTCTTTTTCATCGGGATAGTCTAACAGTTCAATGTCAGCCCTGGCAAAAGTAAAGCCATGCTTTTCTTCAATTTTCTTCAAACGGATGATCCTGATCAGATCGCCGTTGGCCACAAAGCCGGCTTTGGAGGTATCGTCCAACCAGAAATAATTGTTTTTCACCACCATCAACAGATCGCCCCCTTCAATCCTGTTTTCCCTTTGCAGGATACGTTCCCTGATTTGCCGGTTGAACAGGTTTGCCCGTTTGTTGGAACGGCAAACCACAATACAGTTGCTCAAATCATCGGAAGAGAAATTCTCCTGCAACAGTTCTTCCAATTCGTATCCGTTTTCAATGCGGATAATGTCCGATTTAAAAAGGGCAGTATCGAAAATCGGGAGAGCGATCTCCTTATGGCCGATCTTTTCCCTCAGGGCCGTTGCAGTGGATAGAATGCCTGAGTCGAGCGACTGGCGCATGACCTCTTTCATCTCGAATGCATAACCGGCGATGTGGATGATGCTTTTGATGTATTCCAGGTTCAGCGCAGGGCTGATGCTTAATCCCACAGGTGGCAATTGTGCGGTATCGCCGGAGAAGATGAGTTTGTTGTTTTCGCCTGAAAAGACGAACTCCAGCAGGTCTTCCAGCAGGTTTCTCATGCTGAAAAGGGCATCACCCGCCTGCGTGTTGTCATTGATCATCGATGCCTCGTCCACGATAAAAACAGCATTGTTCAGTATGTTTTTGGCCAGGATGAAACGGTGGCTCCCGCTGGGCGCCGTGAATATCCGGTAAATGAACCGGTGAATGGTGTGCGCTTTGAAGCCCGTGTATTGCGACAACACTTTGGCTGCCCTGCCGGTGGGAGCCAGCAGCACAAAAGGCTTGCCTATATTTTTCAACACTTTCACATAAGCCCCTACCAGGCTTGTTTTTCCTGTCCCGGCGTATCCTTTCAGGATGTAAAGCGGATTCTTTTTCCGGCTGCTTTCAAATGCATCGAGATGCGACAGCGCGGTCTGCTGATCTGCTGTCGGCTGAAAACCAAGTTGTTTTTGAATGAGCGCTTTGACGGGTGCTTTTTCCATGTTTGCGAGGGAAAGTTTTAGAAAGGATAGCCAATACCAAGGTTGAAGACAATATCCCTGAACTGAAGGTATTGAAACCTCCAGCGGTCACTTTCAGGAAATGCAGGGTCTCTGACGGGTACGGCCATGTCGAGACGGAAGACAAAATAGGTGAAATCGAAGCGCAGACCAATGCCCATATCCATGGCCAGTTGTTTGTAAAAAGTGTTCCACTCGAAATTTCCGCCGGGATAGGTTTCGGATTTTTTTATTGTCCAGATGTTGCCAATATCGGTAAACAGCGCTCCTTTGAAAAAGCTGTAGATGGTAAAACGGTATTCCAGGTTTGTTTCTAATTGTATTTCACCAATCCTTTCGTAATCACCCTTTTTTTGATAGCCCCCCGGGCCGAGTGTCCGGAATTTCCATCCCCGCATGTCGTTGGCACCGCCGGCATAATAGCCCTTCTCGAAAGTAATCTCGGTTGAGTTCAGATAGGGTACGGCCAGGCCAAGTAAGAACCTGAAAACAATGCTGTTGTTCTTATTCCTGAAATAATCATAGTGCCTGTAATCAAAGGTCGCTTTCAGAAACTGTGCATACCTTACACCGAGGAAGTTGTAATATCCGTTTTCTGTTTTCGGGGTGTTAAACAGCGCGTTGATTCCGTAAAGGAAATTACCGGACGATTCAAAGTCAAGCCGGAAATAGTTAAAATGTTGCAGGTATTTCAAATTCTGATTGTTGTAGATAAAACTGTAATTGAACCCGAATGTCATGTGGTCGGAATATTGCTCCCTGATGCGCGGATTGGGCTCATTCTCGAGAATGGAATCGAAGAGGGGCGTGGGGCTGATGTTGACGTAATTGATCACGATGGGGCTGACAATATGCCGGATTTCTTTTTTCTGATGCCAGGAATAACTGATGCCGAGGCTGGTGATGTTCTGGGAATAATTGTACCTGTTTTGATAACTGTACCCAAAATTGAAATTACTTACGGGGTTGTAGTGCTGGTTGAATTTTTCAAATCTGCCCGGGAAAAAGAACCAGGGGAAATAGATATTGCCACTGATCCCGGCTTCAAAAGTGTTGAATATCCCCGATCCGGTGTTGTCTCCCGGGAGGGTGGCAGTGGTCTGGGCTTCAAAACCTCCTTTCAGGTTCAGGCTGAGCACTTCCCCTTTCTTGAAAATGTTCCTGTTTGAGTAAATAATATTCCCCCGTACCCCCAGGTCACCACTTGAGTTGGTCCCCACGGCCTCTAACTGAATGGAGTTCACTTTTCCGGTTTGTGTCTGTATCCGCGAGTTCAGGTAGTAATGGTTCCCGACCGGCTCTTTCCCGGCGCTGGTGGTGTCGAAGCTGATGTTGGCTGTTCGCAAAATGCTGTAGTTAAACAGATGCCGGTAAGTCATTTGTACCGAGGAAGCCGAATAGGGCAGGCCGGGTTTAATCCTGATGGCCGTGTTGAATGCTTTGGGTTTGAGGCGTTTTTTTTGCTGATTCAGTAAAAAGAGATATGCGTATTTTTTGCGGTCGTCCCAAAACCGGATATAATGGACAACGGTATCATATTTCATCGTGTCGCCGGGTTTAAAATCCGGGATCACTTCAACCTGGTTAATAAAATAACGTTTGTGGTCAACTTCCCTGAATTCTCCGGGTTTTCCTTCGACAGGGACTCTGATGTTATTGATCTTCAGCACAACCGTCATCGTATGATTATTGAAGCTGCTGTCCACAATGAACTGGATATAATTCCGGTTGAAAAAATAATAACCCACGTCCCTTAAATCGGAAGTGATCCGGTCGCGTTCATCATCAAAGGTGTAAGCGTTGTAGATGTCGCCTTTTTTGATGAGCGTTTCATTAAGATTTTTATCAAAGAAACTCCGGATCAGCGTGTCGGGGATGTCATAAGTGATCTTTGAGATATGATAAGGCGTAGCCGGTTTGACAGTGTAATTCAGTCTTACTTTTTTCTTTTTATATTCAACATCAAAATTTACGGTTGAGTTAAAAAATCCCACATTGTCGAGGTATTTCTCCATTTTTTTTGCAATCCTCGCAGCATCATCCTCGTCATAGATCACAGGATATTCACCGAATTTCCGGTCGCGCCATTTGTTGAATTTTGTCGGTTTGACCCTGGCCCGGTAATAAGAATTCAGGTTAAAATAAATGCCGAGAAATGATTTATTGGGTTTGGGTTTAAAAAAAGTGCGCAGGTCGGAAACATCAATGGCCCCGGGTTTGTTTTCTACTTTTACGTTGTATTTCCTGATCAGGTATTCGTCTTTTCCGAGATACTTTTTTACGGAGCAACTTTGAAAGAGGCTGAAAGCCACTATGATTAATATGCCTATTTTAAAATTCCTGCCGGTCAATTCGGGTGATTTGGTTTCGTGCAAAATTAAGAAAAGAGCAATAGGAAAATCCGTACCGGCTGACAAGGATTTGACAAAAACAATTTTATACCTTAACTTTGAATGGTCTATTCAGTAAAAAGCAAATAAAAACCCTTCAGCCATGAGAAAAAAGATACGCTTCCTTTTTGTGGTTTTGATCACCTTTTTCGGATCAACGGCGGCGATTGCCCAGTGTACTCCCGGTGATTCGATCAGTTGTCCCGACCCGGAAAATAACGGGCAGATATGTCCCGATACTTTACAACCCGTTTACATCAGCGTGCCCTATCTTCAGGAAATAACCTTTATTGCTCCGAAGCAAATTGACACCCTTGGATTTTCGGCCGAGCTTCATCATGTGACGCTGGTGGCGGTTGACGGACTTCCCGAGGGGCTGGACTGGCAGACCAATGCCGAAAACAATGAATTTACGGCAGGCGTTTATTACTGTATCCTGTTTTCGGGAACCACCAACGGCCCGCCCGGAAAATACCCTTTGAAAGTTGTGGTGGATGTTTACGGTTATGTCCTCGGCAATGTGGTAAAACTTATGACAACCGTGGATTCCACGTCCCTGTCACTCGATGTTGGCTGGGACCCGAACACCATTTCGGAATACTCGGGTTTCCTGAAAAAAATATGGCCCAATCCGTTCAGCCGTGACCTTTATATCGAACTGGCCGAACCCATCGAAAGCGACTGCCGGTTGCAGGTTTATAACCTGTTGGGAAAGATGGTCTTTGAAAAGAGCATTGCCGCCGGTTATCCCGGTAATAAGCTGCGTTTCAATGGCAGTTTCCTCCGGGACGGGATTTATTTTATCCGCCTGAAATACAACGGACATCAATATACCGGAATGGTTTACAAACAGGATTGATTTCAAAAAACCAATGATTTGAAAGAAGGGATGTTGAGACAAACGGTTGCGCTTCTTGTTGTGTTTTTTTCCCTGTCGGGATATCTTGCCGGGCAGCAGGCCATAATTACCGGCCTTGTGTCCGATTCAGCCACAAAAGAGCCGCTGCCGGGTGTAAACGTTGCGGTGGATAAAGCCACCGGCGTTTCCACAGATGACAAAGGAGAATACCGGTTGGAGCTTAAACCGGGCACTCATGAAATCGTTTTCTCATTTGTGGGCTACCAGTCCTTTCAGAAGACCATTACGGTTAAAACGGGTCAGCAGATCAAAATGGATGTATTGCTGAAAAGCAAAGCCGTTGACCTTGATGTTGCCGTCATCACCGCCGGGAAATTTGAACAGCGCCTGTCGGACATCACCGTTTCGATGAGCGTGATGAAACCGGCCTTCATCGAAAGCATCAACACTTACAAGCTGGATCGAACGCTCAATTATTTACCGGGGCTGGATATTCTTGACGGTCAGGCGTCCATCCGTGGCGGGGGAGGATACAGCTATGGCGCCGGCAGCCGGGTTTCGGTGCTGATCGACGGTCTGCCCATCCTGACGGCTGCCGAAAGCGATGTAAAGTGGAACTACCTGCCGGTAGAGAACATTGCGCAGGTAGAGGTGCTGAAAGGCGCCTCATCGGCATTGTACGGTTCTTCGGCGCTCAACGGCATCATCAACATACGCACGGCTTATCCCGGTCTGGAACCGGAGACAAAGATCAATGTCTATTCTGGGTTTTACATGAAGCCGCAACGCCAGGAACTGGCCTGGTGGTGGAAATCGCTGCCGGTATTTACCGGGGCCAGCTTTTTGTATATGCAGCAACTCGGAAGTGTTGACCTCGTTGCAGGCGGCAACGGCTATATAAATCAAGGCTACCGCACGGATAATTTTGACGAGCAGGCAAGGATCAATCTCAAATTCCGCCATCGTCCCAAAAAGATCAAAGATTTTTCTTACGGCGCCAATACAAATATGCAGTGGCAACACCGTTCCGATTTTTTCATCTGGATGGACGCCGACTCGGGTGCTTTTGTCCAGAACCCCGCTTCCGTTTCGGCCAACTCGGGCATCCGGTTCAATATTGATCCGTGGGTCACTTATTTTCACGGTGAAAACAACAAACACAGCCTGAAGACAAGATATTACCGGGTGACCAATGAATTCAAAGAGTCGCCTTCCAAAAACAATACATCCGATTTGTTTTACGGGGAATATCAGTATCAGAAGAAATTCCGCAAAGGGTTGATGCTCACCACAGGCATTGCAGAACAGTACGGCACCGCCAACGCGGAGTTGTACGGCGACCATTTCAGCAACACTTTCTCACTGTACGGGCAATTGGACTATACCTTTTTCGGGAAACTGTCCACCACGCTGGGCCTGCGCTGGGAACAGTATTCGCTGGACAACGCCCAGAAAGAGTCTTCTCCTGTCGTGCGTGCCGGGGTAAATTACCAGGCGGCCAAAGCCACGTTTATCCGGGCTTCTTTCGGGCAGGGCTACCGCTATCCCTCCATTGCCGAGAAATTCACCGCCACCAGCCTCGGGGCGCTGAATATTTTTCCCAATCCTGACCTGCAGTCGGAAACGGGCTGGAGTGCCGAAGCGGGCGTCAGGCAGGGCTTCCGCATCAGCGACTGGTACGGCTTTTTCGATATGGCCCTGTTCTGGATGGAATACGAGAACATGATCGAGTTTGCCTTCGGCGTTTTCAAACCTGACACGGCGGACTATCCCACGCTGGACGATGTGGGATTCAAATCGCTGA
>JAOZOO010000116.1 GCA_029933225.1 Bacteroidales bacterium
ATTATTTCACCTTATTCAGCGAATCTGCCTGTTGCTGTGCTTTGATGTATGCCTGCTCTTCTTCTGGTGATAACCATCCGCCACCGAGTGCCTTATAAAGTGCCACATGTGCGTTGAGCAGTTCCCGTCTGGTGTTGGAATACTGCAACTGGGCGTCAAACGACTGCCGTTGCGATTCCAGTACTTCGAGGTAACTTGTCTTTCCTTTGTCATATCGCTGCTGCGACAGGTATTCAGCATTCATCGCCGCATTATACCTTTGTTCTTGGGCGATTAATTCTTCGTTGAGGGTTTGTATGGCAATCAGTGCATCTTCCACTTCCTGGAAAGCGCGGATAGCGACATTTTCGTATTCTTTCAGGGCTGCTTCCGTATTGGCCCGTTCTATTTCCACCCGTCTTTTGTTCTTGCCGAACTGGAACAGGGGGCCTGTGAGTGACCCGGCAACAGCCCAAGCCAGTCCGCCGGCGTTGAGCATGAACAGGTCGTTGCTGGCATATCCGAGCAGTCCGGTAATATTCAGTGAGGGCCACCGCATGGCCTGGGCTGCACCGATTAGCGCATTTTGAGAGGCATAAACCGCCTGTGCCTGCTGAACATCGGGGCGGCGCAAAAGGAGTTCCGATGGCAGACCGGCAGGTATTTCAGGTGGTTCTTCCTGCTGTATGAGTGGCAAGCCTGTAATTATTTCTTCGGGATAACGTCCAAGCAAAATACTCAATGAATTTTCAGCCTGCGCAACAGCTCGCTTATAAATAGGCACTGCCGCTGCTGAAATAGCCCGCTGAACCTGGGCCTGGTTCAGATCAATTTCAGGAATAATTCCGTAATTATAGCGGTGCTGGATGATCATCAACCCGCTGTCACGTGAGGCAAGTGTTCTTTTCGATATCTCCAGTTTGGCTTTGTTGTCAAGTAAATAGAAATAATTACTTGCAACGGCTGATATCAGGCTCATCTGTATTGTTCTCAATCCGTATTCTGATGCCAGCAGGTCGGCCCTGGCTGATTCATTCAGTCGCCGGTATTTTCCCCAGAAACCAATTTCCCAGTACATTTCCGGATAAGCGGAGAAGTTGCTGGTGTTGTTGTCAAACAGTTGACCGCCTCCGAAATTACCGCCGCCGGCGTTGGCCGAGAAGCCGAACGCAGGCCATTGGTCGGCTTTCGTATAGCCCACGTTGGCACGGGCGGCTTCTATCCGGGCTGCAGCCACAAGCACATCTTTGTTATCAATCAAAGCGGTTTTGATCAGCGTATCCAGCACCGGATCGTTGAACATCTCCCACCACCGCAGGTTGACGATGGAATCGTTGGCAATGGTGTCAAACCGGAATGTTGCCGGACCTCCGTATTCCGGTGCCTGAAAATCAGGGCCGAGTTTGCAGCCGGAGAAATAAACCGAAAACAGAATAAAGAGTATTGATATTATTTTTTTCATTTTCCTGATTGATATAATTTTGTTTTAATCAAAAAATTCAAATAAGAATTGTTGATCATATTCTATTTCAAACTTTTTTAGAAACCCAATGTATTCATTCCTGAAAGTTTGTTTCCTGTGATGTTGTTCCTGGTTTTGAATGTATTTATAAACTCTGTCTATTTGGGATTTACCATACGAAAAACCTCCATACCCTTCCTGCCAGTTGAATTTTTTTCTGAACCATTTTTTTTCATTGATAAAAATAGAGGAACTGCGTTTAATTTCCCAAACGGTGTCAGATATTGTTCTTTTCGGATTTAATCCAAGGAAAATGTGAACATGATCCTCTACCCCGTTAATGATAATTGATTTGTGATTCAGGTTGGTTATTATTCCACTCATATAGCTGAATATCTCTTTTCGATATTCTTCTATAAGCAGTCTGTCTCTGTATTTTACAGCAAAGATTAAATGAATGTATAATTGCCTAAAAACACCTGGTTTCATGACTTTTTGATTTTTCTATTTATCTATCGCCTACAGCGAATAATTTAATGTTTCATTTTGTTTCTACAATAATTTAACCGCTACGCGGTATCATTCCCCGACCATATAAATTGCCCGAGGGCATCAATTGTTGTAGAAAATATTTAAGAACGTATTATTTCCCCGTAAGGGATATATTGTTTTATGTAATAATCTATCGCCAACAACGAATAGATCAATGTTTCGTTTTTTTACAATAGTTCAACCGCTAAGCAGTATCATCATTACCAATTCAACAATTGCCCGTAGGGCATAAACTATTGTAGAAAATATTTAAGAACGATCATTTTCCCCGTAGGGGATTGATTATTTTGATCCAGCAATGTCGTCGGTTGCCTCTATAGTTTTCAATTTTTCCCTCTTCTTCTCATACCCCGCTAATTTTCCAATCAGAACAAACAACATCGGATAGAGGAAAACACCCAGGAGCGTGGCCACGGTCATGCCGCCGAGCAGGGCCATGCCCATGACTTTGCGGGCTTCGGCGCCGGAGCCGGTAGCGATGACCAGCGGAAAGACACCGAGGATAAACGAGAAAGCCGTCATCAGAATAGGCCGGAACCTCGACCGGGCAGCCGCAATGGCCGCATCAAACAAACTCAACCCTTTCTTGAATTCGTCATTGGCAAATTCCACGATCAGGATGGCATTTTTTGCCGCCATCCCGATGAGCATCACAAAGGACACCTGTGCGAAAATATTGTTTTCAAAAGTCGGGCTGATGAGCCGTCCTGCCCAGAGGGCAAACAGCGCTCCAAAAATAGCAAACGGTGTTCCCAGCAATATAGCAAACGGCAACGACCAGCTTTCATACTGTGCCGCAAGGATCAGAAAAACAAAAACAAGGGAGAATGTAAGGATGGTCATCAGCGATCCGGAGGCCTTTTCTTCCTGGAACGACATGGCATTCCAGGTATAACCCATATCCGGTGGTAACACCTCTACCGCCACATCTTTCAACGCCTTTCTTGCTTCATCCGACGTATAACCCTCGGCAGGGCCGCCTGTTACTTCCACCGACCTGTACAAATTGAACCGCGTGGTATAATCAGGTCCCGAAATGGATTTGATGGTGGCCACCGTCGCCAGCGGCACCATCTTATCATGACTGTTCCTGATAAAGAAATTGTTGATCTGGTCTGCATTAACCCGGTATTGCGGCTCGGCCTGGATGTAGGTTTTGTACAATCTTCCGAACCGTGTGAAGTCATTCACATACGCTCCGCCCATGAAAGCGCCGACGGTTGTATAAAGGTCGTTTAATTTAATGCCGAGTTTCAGTGCTTTTTCCCTGTCAATGTCCATAAAACGCTGGGGGACATTGGCCTGGAAAGTGGTAAACGCTTTTCCGATTTCCGGGCGTGCATTGGCCGCTTTGATAAACTTCATGGCGTTGGATGCCAGATATTCGGGCGAATTCCCGGCCCGGTCCTGCAACATGATGCTGAAACCCGAACCGTTTCCCAGTCCCGGAATGGCCGGTGGACCGAAAGCAAATACCTGGGCTCCTTTTATGTTCTTTTCCAGCTTTTTGTTCACTTGTGCAATGAGCTCTTCCGCCGTATATTTCCGGTCCGACCAGTTCTTTAATGAAATGAAAAGAAACCCTGTATTGGAAGTCATTGCTCCCGATAAAATACTGTAACCTGTTGCTGTGGTTACAAATTCTACCTCTTCGAAATCCATCAGGATGTCTTCCACATTCTTGGTGATGACGTCCGTCCTCTGAATGGAGGCAGCATCCGGTAGTTGCACATTCACAAAGAAATAGCCCATATCTTCTTCAGGGATAAATCCGCCGGGCACCAGTGATCCGAAAATTCCGGCAGCAATGGTCATGATGAGGATAAACACCACACCTCGTTTCAGCTTGCGCGCCACCACGTTGGTGAAGCTCATGTAAGAGTCGGTGCTTTTGTCCATCCCTCCGTTAAACTTTTTGAAGAACCAGCCCAGCGGGCCTTTGTACGGTTTGGGCTCTTTCAGTAAAATGGAACAAAGCGCCGGGCTCAATGTCAAAGCGTTGACAGAAGAAACGATGACGGATACCACAATGGTGATGGCAAACTGCTGGTAAAGAATACCTGTGATGCCTGCCATCCCCGCTACAGGGATAAATACGGCAATGAGAACCAGCGTAGTGGCAATCACCGGGGCAGTTACCTTGTTCATGGCATCCAGTGTGGCCTGTTTGGCATTCATCCCTTTGGCAATGTTCACCTGAACAGCCTCCACAACCACGATGGCATCGTCTACCACGATTCCGATGGCCAGCACCAGCCCCAGCAGCGACAAGACATTGATCGTAAAGCCAAGCGCCGGAAAAAAGATGAAAGCACCGATCAGCGAAACTGGAATGGCCAGTGTGGGAATAAGCGTGGCCCGCCAGTCCTGAATGAAGATGAAGACAACGAGGATGACAAGAATTAAAGCAATGATCAGAGTGACCACGATGTCTTTAATGCCCGCGTCAATGGCTTTTGTCGTGTCCATTGACACCTCGTATTTGATACTTTCCGGAAAGTTTTTTGACAGGTTGTCCATTTCATCCCGGATGCTCTGGGCCAACTCCACGGCATTGGAGCCCGGTGCCTGATAGAGAGCGACGATGGCGGCTGTTTTTCCGTTGAGGCGCGGGATCATGTTGTAGGTTTCCACCCCAAGGTTGATGGTGGCCACATCGCGGAGTTTGATCTGCGAGCCATCGGGTTGCGTCCTGACGACGATTTCGCCGAATGCTTCCGGTGAATTAAACCGGTCGGGCAGGCGGACAGTATAAGTAAACTCCGTTCCCGGCGGAGCGGGCTCGGCACCGAATTTTCCTCCCGGAACAATGACGTTTTGCTCGTTGATGGCGTTAATGATCTCGGGAACGGTTAGTCCCATCTGTGCCAGCCGGTCGGGCTTCACCCAGATGCGCATGGAATAATCCGAAGCACCCAGTACGTCCACACGGCCGATGCCTTTGATACGCGCCAGTTGATCTTTGATGTTGATCAGCGCATAATTACCGAGGAAATCCTGTCCGTAACGGCCATCGGAAGTTAGCGTAACAAGCATCAGAATATTGGGCAGTGATTTTTCAGTGGTCACGCCAAATTTCGTAACCGAAGCAGGCAGCTTTGCCGAGGCCGCCGATACCCTGTTCTGGGTCAGCACCGTGTTCATGTCTGGATCGGTGCCCACTTCAAACGACACCTCGATTGCCATAGTTCCGTCGTTGGCGTTGGTGGACTTCATGTAAATCATATTGTCCACGCCGTTGATCCTTTGCTCCAGCGGGGTAGCCACCGACTCTTCCACATTGATTGCATTGGCACCCGTATAGGTGGCCCTGACCTGGACAATGGGCGGGGTGAGGTTTGGATACTGCTCGATGGGCAGGCCAATGAGCGAAACAATACCCACAATCACGATCACAATAGCGATAACCATGGCCACAATGGGGCGGTGGACGAAAAAGTTTCCTTTGTTATCAGCCATGATTATTCGTATTGCAGGTTTGACTTGCTTTTGAATTCGGTTAGTTGCGGTACGACCTTCATACCTGAACCCACTTTCTGAAGGGCGTCAATCACTACCCTTTCGCCCGGCTGGAGGCCTTCTTTTACGATCCACATATCGCCTATGCGTGTGCCGGTAACGATTTGTTTGTTTTTAACAATGCTGTCCGGGGTAACCACATATACCGAATGCTGGCCTTGTAATTCTATAATGCATCGCTGTGGAATGAGCAGTGCGCCCTTGGCTTCTTTCATTTTCATAACCACTTTGGCATATTGCCCCGGTTTCAGCAACAGGTCGGGATTCGGAAACGTGGTTTGCACAAGCAGCGAACCCGTCTGCGGGTCCACCTGACGGTTGATAAAATTCACATAACCTTTGTATTTAAAGGTTGAACCGTCGGAAAGGATCAAACGCAGGGTTCTGTGTTTTTTTTGCCTGGCAATTTCGGGGTCAAAGTCCTGCAGTTCTTTATACTCCCTGGCCAGCCGGATGTAGTCGGATTCGGTCAGGAAAAATTCAACCCGTACCGTGTCAATGATGGAAACCGTGTTCAGTATCACCGGATTAGGGTTCTGCCCTACGAATTCGCCTACCCGGGCATTTGTTTTCCCGATAACACCGTCAATGGGTGATTTGATCCAGCAATAGCTCAAATCAATTTTGGCATACTTCAGGTTCGATTCCATAGCTTTCACATAAGATACCGAAGCATCATATTCTGCCTGGGCAGCATCCAGGTCACTCTTGCTGACGGCATTGATATCAGCCAGCGGTTTGATCCTGGCTAACTCGTTTTTAGCCCTCGCCATTTCTGTTTTGGCCTCGGCAAGGTGACTTTCCTGCGTAGCGACTTTTGCCTGGAAGGGGGCAGGATCTATCGTATAAAGCATCTGTCCTTTCCTGACACCAAAGCCCTCTTCAAAATAAATACCCGTCAGAAAACCGGTCACTCTCGCACGGATGGGAATGTCGGAATATCCGTAAACCTGACCGACAAAATCCTTATAGATCGGAACATCTTTCTGAATAACTTCCACAACCGGAATTTCCGGTGGCGTAAGGGCTTTTTGTTTTTTTTCGGAACAGGAAAACAAAAAGAAAAAAGCGAGAATAAAAAAAGTAATTCTCAAAAGTCCTGAATTTAATGAGATCATAAGAAGTGTTATGTTAAATGGGAAAATGAATTACTGCAAAGATGCGAAAAAAAAATGTAACAGGGCATAAAAATCATTTTGCCTTTCTTCGTTGTTTACCTTGATGGCTAAATCTTATTTTGAGGTGTTGAGAGATTTTTTTGATCGGGAGATTTTTTTGATCGGGAAAATTTTATAGAAGATACATTGTGAAAAATAACTGACCTTATTACCTTATTTTCTTTAGGTTCTGTTCGTAGAATTTAATAAACTCTTCATACTCCTCTGCAAAACTTACTTTCTTATGATGTTCCGGCTGGTTTAAAATGTATTTGCAGACTCTGTCCACTTCCGATTTTGAAACGGAAAACGCAGAAGCCGATTGCTGCCAGGCAAATTTCCCGATGGCAAGTTTGTTTTCATTGATAAAACGTTCAGAACTGTCAGCTACTATTGTTGCCAATTCGTTTTCTGCACCTCAAAATAAGATTTAGCCACCTTGATAAAAGTGATATTTTTGCCGGAATTAAAACCCAATAAAACAAAACATGAAACGAATCTTATTTTTAACCCTTGCACTTTTTAGTGCCGTACTCGTCTTTTCACAAAACGATTCTTTGATCCTGAATAACGGAAACACTATTGTCGGGGAACTGAAAGATATGGACAGGGGAGTGGCTACCTTTGAAACACCATACAGCGATGAGGATTTTAAGATTGAATGGGATGGTATAAAGAAAATTTATACAAACACATCTTATCTGATCTCAACTTCAGACGGTACAAGATACAACGGTACCATCCAGTCAGTTGGTGACAACCAGGTGAAGATCAACTTTGACAAAGGGGGCAGCACGGATGTGTCATTTATGGATATTGTTTACCTGAAATCGGTTGACAAGGGATTTTGGAACAAAGTCAATGCATTCGTGGATGTGGGGCTTGACCTGACCAAAGCAAACGATAAAATGACATTTTCAACCCGGATGGGTATTGATTATATCGCACCACGGTGGTTGCTTGGCATAAGTTTTAACACCAACATTACCTCCCAAAAGGAGGGGCCGAATACCAACAGGACAGATGGTGCACTGAGTTATCAGTATTTTCTGCCAAAAAGCTTTTACATACCCGTTTCCATAAATTACCTGAAAAGTTCGGAACAAAACCTGAATGCACGTTGGACAGGGCTGGTTGGTGCCGGTTATTATTTCTTTCATACAAACAGATTTTACTGGGGCGCTAATCTCGGCGTATCTTTTAACAATGAGAATTATGCACAGCCCGACAGTGTTCCCAATTATTTTCTTCAGAAAAGTGTTGAGGGATATATCGGGACTGAACTGAACCTGTTTGACATAGGTGATTTCAGCTTATCCACTGCAGCGAAAGTTTATCCCAGCTTTTCAGAGGCAGGGAGGATGCGTGTTGACTTTAAACTGGATACAAAATATGATCTGCCACTTGAGTTTTACATAAAACTGGGTGGCTCATGGAACTACGACAACAAACCGGTGACCGGTGGTTCGGATATGGATTATGTGCTGTACACCGGTTTTGGCTGGGAGTGGCCGTAAACCCTGAAAATCATTTGATAGGACCGGTTTCCTGATCATCTCCCAATTCGGGTTCCTCAACAGGGCCTGATACTTTTGATCCTTAATTTATGAAAGCTTTCAAGCCCGTATCTGTAAATTAAAAAAATGGCAACCAACGACTCAAGGGTTAAATACAGCCTGGCATAGCTGCCAAAGTACCAGAAAATAATTTCGCCGAGGTTTAAAATATACATTACGGTAACGGCTTTCACAATTGTTTCACCGTTTTTGCCGATTATTCTCGGTAACAACCTGATGGAAAAGAACAACAGGATCAGGCCAACAAACCCGTTTAATATCAACGGCATATTGGTGTAAATAACGATGAACAGGGTTGTGAGGATAAAAATCACGGTCGAATAGGGATGCTCAATCAATATTCTTTTTACAGCGATGTAGTTGGGGTTTTCTTCTGTCAGGTCAAGTTTACGGAACCTGCTGATGACAAACACATAGAAAAGTATTACCAGAATGACTACCAGAAACATATAAAAATAGCTAATCTCTTTTGAAAAAGTTCTGACTGTTTTGGCATTTTCGTGCCATGCTTTGGCCAGTTTCGGAGTGACCGGAGCAATATCCGATTTGTTGAGCTTTACGTTCCAGAGGGCCGGTTTACTGGAAATAAAAAGGTTGTCCCGCTGATGTTGCTGCAATTGGATAACGTCTTCCTGGATTCTGTCAGCGAGAGTGACCATCTCGCTGATTTTGTCTTCCCTGACGATCATTTCGCTCCGGTATTTCATGAACTTTCTTTCCAGGTTGTCGGTTTCATTTATTATCGCTGAAATACGGGTGATCAGTTCCCGCGGATATTTAGCCGCAACTGCTTTTTCACGGGTTAGTTTCCATACTTTCTTTGTTTTTTTCAGTTCGTCAATATCGTCCTGAATGGTGGAAACATAACCGTTCACCAGGTTTTTCCAGGTTTCCAGTTTGGATTTGTACCCGCTCCAGGCACGATAAGTATTTTCCAGGAAAAACTTGGATAAATTATTGGGATTGAATTGCTTGAATTCAGATACTTCATTTTTCAGAAATGCCTCCTGTATTATTAAAAGGGAATCCAAACGGTGGAGCTGGGGTTTGGGTTCCAGTTCATAGGATATTTTATCCAACCTCTTCTTGGTGCGTTCCAGTTCAAAATTAATGTCCACGACATCAATAGGCAGGGGTTTTTCCTGAACAGATGTCGTATCGGCTGTTGAGTTGCCCGAAGCACCCTGCCCGTAAATGGTGATGAAGAAAATGATAAATAAAAAAAGAGCCCGAAGAATTTTCTTTCATGATATTGATGTGTCTTTAATGATACAGATAATAGCCGGTCTGCTGCCGGATGGATAGCGTAAAGCCTGATAAACCGCCTTTTGGCATGAAAACAACCTGTAAATTTTCGTGTCAAAGGTAAGAAAAGTAAAAGAAACAATGCCGGCGGCTAATCTTTACATCAAATATCTTTAAATCCAAAATCCCACATCCAAAATCTTAAATCCTAAGTGCTCATTCCTCCGCAAACCTTAATGACCTGGCCGGTGACATAGGATGACAGGTCGGAGGCAAGGAAAAGTGCGACATTGGCTACGTCATCGGGTAAACCGGCGCGGCGTAGCGGAATGGTCTGTATCCAGCCCTCACGGACTTCGGGTTTCAGCTTTTTGGTCATTTCTGTTTCAATGAAGCCGGGAGCAATGGCGTTGCAGCGGATGTTGCGTGAACCCAGTTCCTGTGCGATGGATTTGGTGAATCCGATCATGCCGGCTTTGGAAGCGGAATAATTGGATTGCCCGGCATTGCCTTCTACGCCTACCACGGAGCTCATGTTGATGATCGTACCGTGTCGTTGCTTCATCATGCTGCGCTGAACGGCTTTCGTGAGGTTGAAAGTCGATTTCAGGTTGATGTTGATCACCATGTCCCAGTCCTGTTCGGTCATACGCATCAGGAGGTTGTCGCGCGTGATGCCGGCGTTGTTGACCAGGATATCTATTTTTCCGAAATCGTTCAAAACATCTTCTATCAGTTTTTCCCCATCCTGAAATGAAGCGGCGTTGGAAGCATATCCTTTGGCTTTTACACCGAGGCCAGCCAGCTCGTCTTCGGTGGCCTGCATGTTATCATCATAATTAAGGTCGGAAAATGCCACGTCAGCGCCTTCGGCAGCAAATTTGAGGGCGATGGCTTTGCCGATGCCCCGGGCAGCGCCGGTGATCAGCGCCACTTTACCTTCTAAAAGTTTCATGATACGGTTTATTTTAGTTTGGCGCCAAAGATAAAAAAATTAGATGTTA
>JAOZOO010000117.1:0-3133 GCA_029933225.1 Bacteroidales bacterium
AAAAACGTCCCGTCGCTGCGCCGCCGCGTGAAAGAGTGAAAGAAAGTGCCCGCCCCGCGGAGAGGTGCAGGGCAGACACTGATTAAAGGCGGGAATTATCTTTTTTGCTTCTCTCGCTGTTCTTCCGTAAATTCAAAACCTTTTTTTGACAATCTATCCGGGGCCAGACTATAGGCCACGGCTTTGAACATATCCCGCGCACCGGCAGCGTCAGCAGCAAAAGTCATGGCTTTTTTATGGTGGATACCAAAATGTGCTGCCTCATGAATAGCATCCTGGTTAGCACCGAGGTAAACGAATTCCCAGCCTTGCTTGTCTTCCATTTTCCGGATCTTATCGAAGATTTCTTTCCGTGTGAAAACAGTGCTGCTGTTTTCGTAGCCGTCAGTGATAATCACAAACACCACTTTGGCCGGGCGTTTTTTCTTTGGCGTTTGTTTGTGTCGCTGACGGGTAAGCTGGATGGTCTTCCCTATGGCATCCAGAAGGGCTGTCATCCCTCCCGGCTCATAAGTCAGTGTATTCAGCAGGGCGGCATGTTTCACTTTCCTCCCCTCATAAAGCAATTCATACTGATGATTGAATTGCACAAGCGTGATGGTTGCTCCCGGATTGTTAATTTTCTGATCCGACAGAAATTCATTGAATCCGCTGATGGTTTGCTCTTTGATGGATTGCATGGAACCCGAACGGTCGAGCACGATGATGATGTCTGTTGTTTGATTTTTCATGGTCGTAAGATTTAATTAATAATTTTGCGGCAATAATACGGTGCCCGGTTGCAGTCTTTTTGCAATGGAAGAAACCGATGAAAAAATTTTTATGCCAGCCAATCTGAATGCCCTTATCCGTTACAAGCAGATAGATCAGTGTCTACGCAACCGCTTTGCGGACTGCACCATACGGCGGATGCAGGATGCATGTTCGGATGCGCTCGCCGAATACCGCGGAGTATATAAACTCGTATCGGAAAGAACCATCAGGGACGACATTCGTGTGATGCGCAGCGAGATGCTCGGGTTCAATGCCCCCATTGTTTTCGGAGACGGCAGGTATTTTTACAGCGATCCTGACTATTCCATTTTCAAAACACCCATCACGGAAATCAACCTGCTGAAAGAGGTGTTCAGGATGCTTATCAAAGAGAAGAAAAATATCAAGGGTTCCGAAGTGGACGAGCTGTTGAAAAAAATTGCCGGCATTACGGGTGATAAAATTCCCGCTGAAAAACCGAAAGCGATATTGCCTCCGGTGGAGAAAGAAACTGAAGGTTTCATGGAATCCCGATTGGAAGCTCTTTCGGATATTTCTATCTCTGAAAACCGGCCATTTCCGGATTTCTTTAAAAAGGAAACTCGAAAAGCAAAAAAAGAAAAGCAAAAAGAACCGGTGTCAAAGAAAAAAGCAAAGAAAATTGTTC
Source organism: Bacteroidales bacterium (assembly GCA_029933225.1). Lineage (GTDB taxonomy): Bacteria > Bacteroidota > Bacteroidia > Bacteroidales > F082 > JAADID01. Next base: position 1,421 of record JAOZOO010000117.1, read on the forward strand.
CGCCGGGGATTTTCTATTCGCTTCCGCCACAAGAGCCAACAAAACTGCTGGGCTGGGAGGATATTTTGAAAGCTATATAGCATTTAGATTTTCTGTTAATGAAAACTACAGTTTTTTATTTATCATAATGATATTTGCAGCTATAGATCAATAGTTCATCGTCAAAAACCTGGTAAACAAGACGGTGCTCCCGGTCAATTCTACGCGACCAGTAACCGGAAAGATCATATTTTAAAGGTTCGGGCTTCCCAAGGCCATGATAAGGTGTTCGCTGAATGTCTTTGATCAGTTGGTTAATTCGTCTTAAAATTTTTTTATCTTCCTTTTGCCATGAAATATAGTCTTCCCATGCGTTTATTGAAAAAATGATTTTCATCAGTCTTCGATTAAATCATGCTCAACTGTTTCCCCCCGTTCCATTTGTTGAATTGATTCATAAAGCCGGTCAGCATTTGCTTTCGAGCTCAATAAATGTACAGTTTCCATGATGGAATTGTATTCATCCAACGAGATCAAAACCGCTCCTTTTCCGGATTTTCGCTTGATTATTAACGTTTCATGATTGTTTTCCACATTATCAAGAAATTTTTTTAATCCGGTTCGGAACTCTGTAAAATTGGCTGCAATCATGGTAATTGTATATTTAGATTATTAATCAAGTACAAATATACGTACTTAATTCTGATCCTACAACTTTTTTCTCATCATCTTTACGAAACCCACCACTTTTTATTTTCCATTTCCGAAAAATAAAATTATAAGAGATTCTTTATTTACCTGATATTTGTAATTTGTGATTTTCTTTCTACAAAGAACCACCATGAAAATAGACCTGACCAAAAAAACCATCCTCGTCACCGGTGCCAGTCGCGGCATTGGCCGGGGTATTGCCGAAGCACTCGGAAGATCGGGGGCCACCGTAGCTGTCCATTACCGGAAAAACAAGGGACAGGCCGAAAAACTGGCCAGAGAAATCGGAAACGGTTCAAATGTATTTCAGGCCGACCTGGAAAAACCGGAAGCGTGTGAACGGCTTTTTAACGATGTCATTCGTGCTTTCGGCCACCTCGATGTGCTGGTGAACAATGCCGGCATTTTTCTCAATTCACCTTTGGACAGCGACAACTGGCTGGCGGACTGGAACAAAACCATGGACGTCAACCTGCGGGCAGCGGGACTATTGAGCCGACTGGCTATCCTTCATTTTCAGCAAAGAGTTGGAGGGCGGATCATCAACATCTCTTCACGGGCGGCATTCCGCGGTGACAACCCCGAGCATCTGGCCTACGCCGCCTCCAAAGCCGGGATGGTGGCGCTGACCAAATCCATTGCACGGGGTTACGGCAAAAACAACATCACCGCTTTCCTCATCGCGCCCGGCTGGGTGAAGACCGACATGAACCGTGAAACCATCGAACGCTACGGCGAGGAAGTCATCACCAAAGATCTGGCGCTGAACAAACTGACCGAGCCCAAAGACCTGGCGCCTATGGTCGTCCTGCTGGCCTCCGGCCTGGCCGACCACGCAACAGGCACAACCATTGACATGAATGCGGGGAGTTATGTACATTGATGAGGGATGATATAAAAACTTTGTGGGCCTTTGTGTTTTCTCCGTGAAACTTTGTGTAACAGATATTTATCTATATCACAGAGAAACACCAAGGAGGCACGGAGAGACACAGAGAACTTTTGAGATTTTTTCAAAACCAA
>JAOZOO010000117.1:3233-10488 GCA_029933225.1 Bacteroidales bacterium
TTCAATTACAGCCAGACACACGGAAGCGGCATCCGGGATACCATGATCAACTTTCCGGATAATCCTGACCTTACCTACGAAAAGATCATCATGCTATACAACATCCGGTGCAAAAACGGCCTGGTGTCAACAACTACCGACCGGAACAAAGGCTGCGGCGAATGGGACTACTCATGCAACACTTACATTACCGACTCATCAAAAGTGGATTCGGTATTGAGCTATACCAACTCTCATTACATTTCAGCTTTTTCGGGTACATCATTTTACTATGTACAGAACCCGTTATACGATTATTATCAGTACCGTGAAAAGAATGTCCAACTCAACAATACCAACTCCGAAACGCTGGCTACAGTTGGTTCGGGCAATTTGTCCCTCACCCATGTTTTACCTACAGACAATCACTCATCCAAATCACAGTATCTGTACACTGCTTCCGAACTAACGGCAGCCGGACTTTCTGCAGGCGACATTGACGCCATCCTGCTGAATATTGCTGGCAGCAATGCAGATGCCGGATACCTGCGCGTGAAAATCAAAAACACTGACAAAACCTCATTGGAGAATAACGATCCTGACCTGGACGGTTTTACGGAAGTCTATTTTGATGATTATTCTTTTTCTTCTGGAGCGAACAGGTTGCAGTTTTACACACCCTTTGCCTGGGACGGCACATCCAATATCATTGTCGAGTTTTCCTTTACCAATCATACCGAAAGCAACGCACTGAACGTGGAAGGGGAAAGCACTGGGATCGTTTCCGGAATTTACGCCACGAACGGATACAGTCTTGACAATGTCAACGGAAAAATTGACATTCCGGCAGGGCCGATGACCGGAATTTCCGACGAGATCACCATTTCATTCTGGAGCTATGGAAATGAAAAAATTCAACCCGTCGAAAACAGCATTTTCTGGGCCCGCGACAGCCTGAAAAGGCGTCAGGCCAATCTGCATCTTCCCTGGAGCGATTCAAAGATTTACTGGGATTGCGGCTATGAGGACGGAGGTTATGACCGGATTTATAAAGCAGCTACGCCCGAAGAATACAAAGGCAGTTGGAGCCACTGGGCCGTAACAAAGGACACCACCAGCGGTGAAATGAAGATCTTTCACAACGGTGAACTATGGCATTCCGGCGCCGATAAAACAAGACTGATAGATATTACCAGTTTTATTCTTGGTACAAGCGGAAGTTATAATCGCACCTGGTTTGGCAAAATTGACGAGTTCAGGGTGTGGAAAAAAGCGCTTTCGGGAGAAACTATCAGCAACTGGATGCACCGTCCGGTGGATAACACACATCCCGATTATGCCGATCTTGTGGCTTATTACCGTTTCAATGAAGGGAACGGCAGCACGGTAAACGACGAGTCATCCTATACGGAAACCGCTACCATTGACGGGTACATGTACTGGGAATACGACAGGGGCAACAGCCTGAACCGCGATTTTGTTGAAACCACGGAACGCCCGAATATCACCTTTGCCCAGGGTGATTATGATCTCACCATTACCGATGATATCGTTACGGACTCGGTTCAACTGACGCCGAATATTGTCAGAGAATATGAGATTATCCCGCGTTACGGAACGATGCTCGACGACAGCATCAACGAAGCATCAGTCAACGAATACTGGCAGGCACAGGTTGAACACATCTACGATCCGGAAGGCGTGATCATTGATTCCATTGACATTCAGCCCACCGATACCATCCAGATTACAGAGCTGACCTATTTCAAGAGATATCCCATGAAATTTGAGATCATGTCGTTTGTCACCCCTTATGGCATTTACCTCGACCTGGGGATGGACGGAAAAACATGGATGTTTGATGTAACCGATTTCACGCCTGTTTTGAAAGGGACCAAACGAATGACCGTTGAGAGAGGCGGTCAGCGGCAGGAGGATATGGACATCCGGTTCCTGTATATTGTCGGCACACCTCCACACGATGTACTTGATATTCAACAGATATGGCGACCGGATTATAAGAGTTACTCGTCTATTCTTTCCAATCGCGCTTTCGAACCGCGCAACGTTCAGCTTAACCCCAATGGCGAAGCCTTTAAAATCCGGACTGTGATCACGGGACACGGTCAGCAGGGCGAATTTATTCCCAGGAATCATTTTATCAACATCGACAGCGTCCAGCAGTTTCTCTGGAAGGTGTGGACTGAATGCGCTACCAATCCCATTTATCCGCAGGGGGGCACCTGGATTTATGACCGTGCCGGGTGGTGCCCGGGGAAATATTCCGACATGGCTGAACACGACATCACCGAATTTGTAACGCCTGGTGAAACGGTAAATATTGACTACGGACTGCAAACGGCATCGGGCACATCCAATTATATCGTAAACAACCAGCTTGTGACTTACGGCGGAGCCAATTTCAACCTCGACGCTGCTGTTGCCGAAGTGCTGAAACCCAACGCTGCCGATGCAAAAAACGGCAGATTTAATCCTGCCTGCAGTTACCCAGAAGTTGTCATTCAAAATACCGGAAAAAACACTTTGACAAGTCTTGATATTGATTATTACGAGGAAGGCGGGCCTGTTGAAACCTATTCATGGAACGGCTCACTGGAGTTTCTGGAAAAGGATACGGTAGTCCTGCCCGTGGACGAATTGTCATTCTGGCTTTCCACCTCCAATGTATTTGTGACCACCGTGAAAAACCCGAACGGGCAACAGGATGAAAATCCGTATAACGATACCTGGAAAACACCTTTTGACGGTGTGGATGTTTTTGACGAGAATGAAACCATCGTTATCGAATGTAAGACAAACAATTACGGTTGGCAGACCACTTATGCCTTATATGACAAAAGCGGTACTATGCTCCGGCTCTGGTCTGGTCTGGATAACAATACGGTTTATTCGGACGAGTACAATTTGCCTGCGGGTTGCTATTTCCTGCGTATTGACGATTCGGGACAGGACGGCCTTCAATGGTGGGCAAACCCGGCGCAGGGTTCAGGTTATATGGCTGTGAAAGATGGTGACGGAAACTTTTTACACATCTTCGAGCCGGATTTCGGGGCTTTCGAGATTTATGAATTCGGTATCGGAGCTATTACATCGGTAAAAGAACTAAATCATTCTGTATTTGTATCCGTTTATCCCAACCCGGCAACAGATCGTTTGAATGTTATGGTAAAAGGATCAGGTGATGATAAGGTTACCTTGCTCCTGTCAAATACGATGAGTTCGGTTATTTTGGAAAAAACTTACCCGACCGGTGGTGAAGATTTCGGGACAGAACTGAATATAAATGGTCTGCCTTCAGGTATCTATTTTTTGCAAATTGAAAGTGGTTCTTTTAGAACGGTTAAAAAGATCATCAGGAAATAATACCAATTTCCTCTTCCATGCCGTGAGGTTGAAGCGGAGAAATCCGAAAGCCGGGATTAAACGCGGCTTGATTTCAGTTCTTCCTCAGCCAGTTTTTTATCTGTCTTGTCAACAATAAAGCCTTCAAAGCCGATGATCTCATCATCCTTATAAACAGGCGTCATCGTAATATGATGATAGCCAATGGTTCCATCCTTGCAGTAGCGACGGGTAATACCAAAAGGAATGGTTTCTCCCTGAAGAACCCTCTCCACTGATTTTTTCAACGCCATAAAATCTTCTTTTGTCCGGCTCAATGAATAATGTTTTCCTATGATCTCATCTTTTGAGTCATATTTATACATTTTAAGCCAGGCATCATTTACTTCCTGATAAAATCCGTCTTTTCCAATACGGAAATAGCCCACATCTTTGGATGCGGAAACCATTCGGTAGAAATCATCACTTCTGTGTTGTGAAGCAATCTTCTTTTCGAGTGCTTTCTCTGCTTCCACCTGATGGGTGATATCAATAATAAATCCTTCAAGCCCAATGATATTCCCCTCTTTATCCCGATAAGGTGTTGCCGAAACCGTATGATAACCAATGGTACCATCCTTGCACACGCGTTCAACACGTTCGCCGGTTATGGTACCCCCGTTAAGAACAGTATTCACCAGGTTCATGATTTGCTCTTTTCCTTCGGGCCGCCTGTCAAGGGTAACATGTGAACCGATGACATCTTTCTTATTTGTGCATTTATATAAGTTTAGCCAGGCTTCATTTACTTCTTCATATATCCCCTCTTTATTTATTCTGAAGTATCCGACATTGGAGTCAATCAGTTTTGACCGGAGGCGTGTTGATTCGGTTTCAATACCAAGTTTTTCAGCCACATCTTCGAAAGCCGCTTCGAACATGCCCTCTTTTTCAATACTTCCCTTTCCGCTAATGCTTCTCCGGGTTTTTATCATGGCTACTTCCAGATTCTCTTCAAGAGCGATTTCGGCATCTTCATCTGACATTTCTTCCCAGCCCGTAAGCATTGCCTTAATGGCCGAAAGCGGTTTGTGTCCTGTGGTTGTAAGGTAAACGTGGACGACAACAAATCCCAACAATAAAAATGCGCCAATGGTGTGAAAATAAGCGATAGGCCCCAAATCATGAACAACATGCTGATTGACAAAATAAGTGTAATACATGTATAATAATCCACTGAATACGACAACGGGAATAATTAAAACCCGAAGGCCCAAATAGGTCAATCGCTGCAAAGGATTAAACTTATTGTAAACCGTTTTACGTGTCGGGTGGGGAGCATGTTTGAAAATTCCGGTTATGTAATATTCTATCTGGGCTTTTAACATCTTTGTAGAAGGTATGTATTGTCGCCATTCGCCGGTGATCATATTCCAGAATTGTGTAAAAATGATAAGGATAATAAAAGCCCAGGCAAGATTCCGGTGTATAAAAACCGCTTCCTGGTATCCAAATAAATGATAGACCCCATGTACTTCAAAACCTGTAAGTGCAAGTAAGAGGATCAATAACGCCTGTGTCCAGTGCCAGAAACGTTCGTATCTTTTGTAAATTAATACTCTTTTCATTTTTTCGGTATTAAAGTTTAATGGTTCTTTTTGTTGCTTATTATTCGTATTGTACCATGAATGCTTACCCCCACGAGGACAAGTATGATGAACCCAACGCCAAAATAATCAAGGAGGGAATTATGGTCGCGGCCGGGTAAATAAAAACCGGTCAGGTTTTTCAGTCGTCCTCCGTCAGATCTGTGACAGTCAACACATTTAAGTGCCTTGTCCGATTTGGAAACTTCATGGTTTAACGGCCAAAAACTTTCCGTGCTGATAAAATCATATTTTCCGCTGTAGGGCAGGTTTAAGTAATCCATACCTGCTTTAGCCGATGCATTCCAGTCATAATCAGCCCAATAAGCTCCTGATCCCTTGGGGCCAACAAGCTTTGGCTGAATAATTGTACGATTCACGGGATCATAAATTTGTTTACCCCGCATAACCTTAACAGGAAATATTTTGGAACGATGAGCCGAATCAACCGGGTTGAAATAGTCCTGGTAAGAACCGAAAAGTTGATTCAATACCAGTGGTTTAGTCGTATCCTTTACCTTATCTGTAATCAGAAAATGATCTGCTGTTCCATTGAACCAAATATATTCCGGTTGCAGGTCTTTACCAAAAATTGCCGTTCCGTGTTTTGTATCATATTCATGAAGTTTGTCTTCCGACCATTCGGTATAAGGTTTGCCGTCTTTTAACTTGCCTGCAGTGGACCAATCCCAGTATATTTTTGTGGGCTCTACTTTGGCATAGACCGGAATATGGCAGGTTTGACAAGCGACCATCTCGTTGTGTTCATTGAGCAGCTTGCTAATATGGGGTCTGTCAGTATGACATTCTTCACAGCCAAAACTGTTTTTGTTTGATGAAGAGACAGTGTATAACTGACCTGATATTTGGTGATTATGTGTTTTATGGCAATCGGTACATAAAAAATTCTTTCCGTCGGCAGCCATGTGCACATCAACATCTCTCGTGCAATTGTTCAGTGCCTTCTCAAGGTCTCCGTGTTTTACATTGTTTCCGCCTCCGCCTGTAAAATGACAGGCCCCGCAATTGTTACGCTGAGGCAACCCTATGTGCTGTGCCACATCCGTAAGGTCCACATCGGGGACTGGAAACCCGGAACCTGTGTTGGGTTTTCCCGGCTTTGATTTTTTGTATTTATGCGTATTGTCATGACAAATCAGGCAGTCAATATTATTTTGGTTATGAAAGTCAAAATTTTTATCACCATAACCATAACCGGCATGGCATAATGAACATAACTTTTCATTGGAATTTACACCGACGCAGAAATCGTTTAAAAGATTTATTTTACCCAGGTTTATATTGCCTCGTCCCGGAATTGAATCGATTTTTTTCCATTGCCAGTGTTCTGTTTTCATAAACTCCATTCCCCGCCCGTTGTGACAGTTTAAGCATGCTTCGGTTACTTCAGGTCCGCTTGTAAACTCTTTTTGCAGATCGGCAAACTTAGAGTGGTCAACCGGGACAGAATCGCGTCGGACTTCAATGTTCTTTGACGAAAAATAATCCCTGTCTCTATCCCTGGTAAAAGTAAAAACCACCCAAAGAATTATAATCCACGGAACGATGATGATAAATACGATCTCAACAAATTTTTTCATTGGTTTCAAGATTTCAATAAAGGGCACAAAATTAATTTTACAAATACTTAATAACAAACTAATCAGCTATATATAATACATATAAATAAGATGGATATTTTAAATGCTATGCATGCATAATAAATTGCATTTCTGCGATTTATGAAGCATGGGATATGATTAAAAAAGGCCGGGGTTTTTGCAACGAATAATTTATTCTGAATCTAAATTTGGTTTTTGTCAAAAATACATCCGGGAAAGGGAATTAAATTTTCTGAAATACTGTTCATCGCATCAGATAATTTGTGAAAGAAAATGAAACTTTAAACAGTCTCTAAAAAACAGACAGAAAAACAGGAATATTTTCCATTCCTGAACAGATTGTTACCTTTTTTTATATTTGTGAAAACCAAATTCATAAAATTCTGTTTATAAAAAAATGAAAAAGCCGGTCAGCAAACCACATTTCTTATCAGGTACTATTTTACTTCTGTTGTTTATTTTAACCGGATCAATATCCCTGACAGCGTCTGCAAAAGACAACTTCACACAATTAGAAAAAGAAGTACAGAAAATGGCCGATGACACCGCCAGGGCGAATCTGTTAATCAAACTGGGTGAACATTATTGCAGCTTTGACAACGACAAATCCCTCATGTATTTGCAGGAGGCCTATACTATTTCGCTGGCAACGGATTATACCGAAGG
>JAOZOO010000118.1 GCA_029933225.1 Bacteroidales bacterium
AAAACAGAAAAGCATTAGCCCCTGCTGCACGTTACAAAACAACACGCATGCGCCCTCCCCACTGCGGCGATTGTCCTATAACAGCATTATGTAATACCGATTAAAAATCAAAATGCAATCACTTCTCCCTTCCGCACCTGCTGACATTAAAAGCTATCCACTATATTAAAAAATCCAAATCTCAAATTCCAAATCTCAAATTCCAAATCTCAAATCCAATTTCCCCCAAAGATATTAACAAACGTTTGGTGATTTATTTATGAAACGGTGAATTTTTTGTCCTGAATTTGTCTATACTTTTATCGGGTTTTCAGGCATATAAGTGCCTAACCTGTTGTAAATTAAAATTACTGTAAAAAACCCGCTATGGCGTTTCACAAATCGCTTTTGAAATTTCTTCTTTTCGGCATTTTTGTTGTCTTTTTTCACCGGGATATTGTAGCACAAAAATACCATCGTCCCGACAAGTTCCGTACCTACTGGAAAGTTACTGTTCACGGAGGGCCAAGCATTTTTTACGGTGACATCAAACAAAACAAGTGGCTGCCCGTCACAAGCAACGTCAATGAGTTGCGTTTTGCCGGCGGGGTGAACCTTGAGTTTCAGTTCTCTGCCCCGGTCAGTTTCGGTTTGCAGGGTATTTATGGAAACCTTTCCGGAACCAGACGGAGCTGGGGCATTTATTTCGTGGACAATTACATCGAGACCAACTTTTTTATCAATGTAAACTTCAATAATCTTTTCTTTGGATACAAGACAGGCCGGAAATTCAATGTTTACGCTGTTTTTGGCGGCGGATATTTGCAATACAATACGCAGCAAAAAGACCTTGAATCGGATAAAGTGATCAAACAGCGGGGTTACGGCGGGGGACGAGGAATAAACGGAAGAACACTGGAAGGTATTCTGACTTACGGGCTGGGCATCAATTTCCGGTTGAGCCATAACTGGGCGCTGAACATTCAGTCGGTAAACAGGATCATGAAATCCGACCTGATGGATGCATATAAAAACAGCTATCCTTATGATGTTTATAACTATACCTCGGTGGGCTTTGTTTACAAATTCGGCCGCAACAGAAAACTCATGATAAAGCGCACTCACCGACCCAGGCTTAAACCCGTTGATCTGCCGCCACCCGATATTTTGATCACCCCGATGGACACGGCCTCCATGAAAGATGAACGATCGCAAATCCTGTCGCTTACATCCGTCGAACCGGCTTTGCTTTCCGATGAAGCTTACAATAAAAGCGCTTATGTACCGTCAGGTGTAAACTTTCGTGTTCAGATACTGGCCCGGTTCAGCGGCCCGCTGTCGGTTGAACAGATCAGCCGCATGCTTAAAATCCCCGCCAGCGACATTTCACAGGAAACTTACGAGGGGCATTTTATTTACACCATCGGTAGCTTTGAGGGTTATGATGAGGCAAGGATCAAACGCGATGAGATCAGATATTATTACGGGATAAGTGATGCTTTTGTCGTGGCCTTCAAAGGACAGGAAAGACTCGATAAATTGCCTGTCGAAAAATAATTCCGGTTATGTTTTAAACAAAGATGTTAACAACAAATTGGTTGTTTATTGTCGTTAACAACTTTCTCCGGGGTAAAAAATTACACTATTTTTAAGACTTCAAACGTTTACCTATTTTAATGCCGTTGGATTTTATCTAAATTATTACGATGGTTAAAAACGAGGTGACATCTTTCGGAAAACTTTTCAGATGCCTTATTGCAGGTGCTTTCATTATGTTCACCTTGCCGTCGATGTTTGCCCAGGATCATCTTACGCCGGAACAGTTTACCGGGCGCTGGGAGATGGGGATACACGGTGGCACCAGCTTGTTTTTCGGTGATATCAAGGAGAAGCTGATATTCCCCATCTCGACTAATGTCAATGAATGGCGCTGGGCCGGCGGGCTGAATGTGGGTTATCAGATATCACCGGTGTTTAAAGTGCTTTTGCAGGGAATTTACGGAACGCTTTCAGGAACCCGCAGAAAATGGAATGTCTATTTTGAAGCTGAATATTTTGAAACCAATATGGTGGTCAACGTCAATTTCAACAACCTTTTCGGCGATAAACGCGTTAAGCGGAGGGCAAGTGTTTATGGTGTGCTCGGCATCGGGATCATGCAGCACAATACTGCAATCAAAGACCTGACAACGAGTGAGGTGATTAAAACTGAAGGCTATGGCAACGGCAGCGGCATCAACGGAATGACAATTGAGGGCGTTCTAACTTACGGATTGGGGTTTGATTTTATCATCAGCAGTCACTGGTCATGCAGGGCAGAGTCGGTGAACCGGGCCATCAATACCGACCGGCTCGATGGTTTTGAAGACCAGTTCCCCTATGATGTTTACAATTACACTTCTGTGGGAATTGTTTACCGGTTTGGAATCGCCAAACGAAAGATCAGAAAGATTGAGGTCAATTCCTTTACAAAATAATACTGATAACAATTTCCATACAGGGGGATCTTATAAATTTGAATTGACCTAATTAACCTAATGTCGAATTACTCTAAAAAATGTCTAATTTCCAAATCCCAAATAGTTTAACCACAAGTATTTAGAAATTTATATTTGGGATTTGTTTAGGTCAATTAGTAATTAGAAATTCTCCCCATCTCCTCCTTCATCCTGCCCGGGAACAAACTGGTAAGCGCCCAGGTCGTAATGTTCTGTACGCGGATTGCCGAGGATATCATACGGGACAGTACCGGCAATGGCCGGGTCGCCATAATCAATGGCAGGGGAGAGGGTGTCGATCCGGTAATCGTTTTCCTGATGATCCAGGAATTTGGGGTCTTCATTTTTCAGGATGCTGTTGTAATTATCCGGGTTGCCGACATTGTAAACCGTTTTCAACAGGCAGTGAGTGAGGAAATAAAGCGAATCGGCTCCGCTCACCATGTCCGTTTCAAATTCGTTCTGATTATACCCGTAAATGATGCTGTTCCCCATAAAGAAATCCATGGGAAAGGGAACCGGCTGGTCGTTGGTATCGGGCAGGTAATTGTTGATGAAGACCGCCGGTGTATTGCGAACACCGTAAGACCAGTAGTTGGCAATGGTGGATTGTTTGAAATCATAATTGCCTCCACCGGTAAAAGCCAGGCAGTAACCGCCGCAATTGGCTACCACGGCATTGGCCGCTTCAATATTAAAATATCGCGAAAAGATACCGATGCCGGTCATGTTTTCGATGATCACGTTTTTCAAAATGATCTTATTTTCTGTCAGGCGGAGGAATGATTCGGCCTGGATGCCGATGAATCCGTTTTTGATCAAAGCATTATAAATTTCATGGTCTTCTCCTGTTCGTCCTTCCATCAGCCAGATACGATCCCATTGTCCGGGCAGGTCATTATAAAACGATTCCAGCCGGTCGCCCTGAAAAGTTACCGGATTATCCTGCGAACCAAAGACTTTCAATACCCCGTCAGTGTAAGCCCACAGTCCCGAATTTTTATGAAAATATACACGAGCCCCTTCGTCAATGATCAGCTTGCCATAAGAATTGATCACTGCATAACCGTAAATTACGTAAGGTTTTTCATTGGTCCAGTGCACGGTTTCCAGACTGTCGGCAACAATTTTAAAAGGGGGAAATCCTTCAATGTATTTGTCGGCAAGGATATAATTGGCATTTTGTCCCCATGCCACCAGTTTGATCCTCTGCTCATTGCCGTTGGTCAGAAAGAGGATACTGTCTTCGACAACAAACGGATTTCCAATGTCGGTTGGATCAATGGTTACGCGTGCAAATAGGTAAAGACTGTCGCCGCCGTTCAGCTCGATATCCTTAAAGCTTGAACCCGACAGGCCGTTCACATTGATGCGATAGGGTGATTTATCGCCACCGGCAAGCAATATATTGGAAATGTTTACCGCACTTTTCGAAGGATTGTAAACCATCAGCCGTTGTGTTGCCGAGCCCAGCGAAGTAAAAACCGTATCAAAAATGACGGTATCATTTGAAAAAGAAAGCTTAAGCGAAGGATTATTATCAATTACCCTATCTTTGCGGCAGGAAAACGTGATTACCGAGAGGATAAGTATTGCCCACAATAAAGGGTACGATATTTGCTTTTTCAGGTGCATTGATTTTTTAGTCATTGACCGGCAAAAATACAATCAAATAACAATTACGGCACAATTGCGTTTTTATTGTTGATAAATTTTGAATTTCAAGCATAAAATGATGAAAAAAACTGCGCGACTATTCGTCCTGATTTTGTTCATGGCGCTGATCACAGGTGTTCAGGCCCAATATCAGAATACCAGCGGCCAGAAACGTGAAGGAGACGTACAGAAGAAAGAATTAAAAAAGAAAAAAAAGCGGAAAGATTATTATCCCTGGTTTTTCGGGGGAATGCTCGGAGCGGGTTTTTCGTCCTACAGCTCCTATGTCCAGGTTTCGCCGCTGATTGGCTACAAAATCACACCGGCTTTTCATGTGGGTACCAGGCTGACATACATATTCAACAGTTACGAAGTGGCGCCCAATCAGAGGGAAAATTTTCATGATTACGGCGCCAGCGTTTTTACACGTTATATTTTTTTCAAGGGTCTGTTTGCCCAGGCTGAATACGAGGCATTGAGCTATGATTACGGGCATAAGGACGGACGAATTTGGATAAGCAGCCTGTTCCTCGGCGCAGGATATTATATGAATATGGGCGGGCGCGGGTTTGCTTCGTTCGCCATTTTATTCAATGTTCTCGAAGATGAATATTCGCCTTATACCAACCCGATCATCAGGATCGGTTTCGGCTTCGGGTTCTAAAATTACATTCCCGGAATCCGCGGCATTCGCTTCAGTTTTGAATTTTTATAGTAAAATCCCCAGCCTTTCTTCAGCCAGTGACCGATAATTGGTAACGGGATGATCGTTTCCCTGGAGCGTTCACGTTTGATGTATGCAGCGCCGTCACCCGAATCCATCATGCAAATGATATTCAGGTGTTCCCAGTAGCTTTTTCTTTTTCCCTTAAATGAAATCTCCTGATGCACGTTGAAAGCGGCGGTTTTGGCCATGACCTCAGCAATATGGCCCTGTTTGGCTGCCCAGGGATGTCCGAGGATGGCTGCGGCATCGCCGATGGCATAAATGTTCGGATGTCCTTCAACCCGTGTCAGTTCATTGATCCTGATAAAACCTGCCGCATTGACCGGCAATCCTGATTCTTCAAACAAAGGATGACCTTTCCCGCCGGGGATGAAGATGGTCAGGTCGCTTTCAATGGAACTGTCGTCTTCAAAAACAACTTTGTCCTCTTCAAACCGCTTGATCTTTTTTCCCACGTAAGTGGAGACTTTGTAATGTTCAAAAAACAACCCCAGTTTTTTCAATGGCTTTTCCCCCATTCGTTTCCCCGGTTCTGCCATGGGAGCAAAAAAGTTTAACCGGAAGTTTTTTCGTATGCCTTTCTTTTTCAGATAGTGGCTGATGTTGAACAACAATTCAAAAGCCGGCCCGCCACGGACGGCAGTGGCTGTCGGATCTTTGGGGTTGCCCCCGAACCCGACGGAAATATTCCCTTTTCCCTGTTTCACCAGTTTGTCCAGTATATCTCTTATGGTGATGGATTCTTCGGGATGACCGCAGATGGAATGCGTATGTTCCTGACCGGGTGCAGTGATTTTTGACATACCGAGGGCGATGAACAGGTAACTGTATTCCAGTTCCGAATTACCGAGAATTACCTTGTTGTTCTCATGGTCAATTTTCTTTACCTGATCAATGACCAGCTCAAAACCGTGTTTTTTTGCCAGTTTCTCCAAAGGGATAGAGACATCATTAAAGTTTTTCTTTTTGACCGGTATCCAGATGGAAACGGGGTAGATAAAAAGGTAATCACGATCGGAAACAACAACGACATCGTATCCGTACTGTTTTGATTTGATGGCAGCTTCAATGCCGGCAAAACCTCCGCCGAGGATGACAATTGGCTTTTCCATAGTGTGTTAAATTTGGATGATGTAAATATAGTGGTTTTTTCGTCCGCATTAAATAAACCCGGATTTGTCATTAGGAAGAATGAATTAATGACGTGTGCGTTGGCACGTGGGTTGTGTTTGGATTAATCTCGCGTTGGAAAATCTTACCCCGAGGCCTTGGGATCTGGATATTCTCATGTCATTGTCGTTTTAGTCTTTATCTTATTCAATAATTAGAACAATGACCGCCGCCGTTGGCATACCTTATTGAAAAAAACCTGCCAGCGGCAGGACATGTTATTGCCAGACACGTCAGTGTCTGGATGTTATAAGATTAAAAACAGAGTTCCGTAGGAACGATATGTCAGTCAAAAAACTACGGAAGATAGTCGTCTTTGAAATCAATACCATAATGTTTTAAAAAAGTTAAATATTCTTCCCGGAAGTTTTTTATTTTTTACATGTCGTTCCTACGGAACTTATTTTCTCTATATTGTATTCCAGGGACTTACGTCCCTGGTTAGAATATTCCATCCCCCTGGGATGGGTTTTATGAAAAAAATATTTTGTTCTGATTTTAATCCTGAAACCATAGACAATCATCAAAATCGATTGAACTATATTGAATTCGTATGCGGTATTATTTCCTGATCCTATTTGTTCACAATGCCGAAAGGAATGTGAAGCGAAAAGGTAATGTTCCGGCCCATGTCGTAAATGCCCACATCTTTCAGTGTTGACAGGTAATTATAATAAGCCACGTTGAGCAGATTGTTGGCTGTAATGCTGAAGTTAATTGTCTGACGTTTCAACTGAATGTCGAATCCGGCGCCCATCATCAGCAGGTTATAAGGATCGCCTTTGGTTTCAAAAACGGACGGGTGGTTCTGGGCGAAGACAAGATCAATACCTGCTTCAATATAAATCTTGCGGAGTGATTTCCATTTTTTCGCAATGAATTTGAGTTCCAGGTTCAGGTCCTGCGGCGGGATCAGCGGCAGATATTCCCCGTTTTTGTATTGACCTTCGACCAGCGAATAAGTAGCTTTGATATGGAGCCAGTCCACCGGATGCGGATGAACATGCAGCGAAACCTCGCCTCCGTACAAACGGGCATCGCTTTGAATATAACGGTAAATCCGGTATCCGTCCTCGGTGGAATCGGCAGTAGGGGTCAGGTGAATGTATCCGAAAATATTGTTGTAAAAGACCGAAACATCGAGGGATGTATGTTTGGTGTGCAGATGATATCCCAGGTCGGCTTCCAGGTTCTGTTGTGTTTTCAGGTCACTGTTTCCTATTTCAAACCTCGTGCCGTGAATTCCGTATTGCGTAAGCTCGGCCAGGTTGGGGCTTCGGAATGCCGATGCCAGGTTCAGCCGCAGCAGGTTTTGCTCATTGATATTCCATGTCGCACCCGCCGAGGCACTCAAATCATCAAAGTTGTTGTTGTACTCAATAAAATGTTCATCCCCTTCCTGTCCATTCTCACCGTGGTTATGGCTGCCGGCTTCCTGATACGGGACATCGATGTTGATGTGACTGTATCTCAATCCGGCTTCAAGCTTAAAATTACTGACGAGCCATTGCGTCAGCACATATCCCGAAATGTCGTTGGAGATGGCGTCCGGCAAAATGTGGTTGGGGGCATCGCCGTTGGTGTTTTTCTGCCATAAGCCCTGGATTCCGAAGATGATCTTTCCGTTTTTGCCGAGGTCGCTGCCGGCTTTTATCCGGTAGTTAAAAGATTTGAGCGTCATATCCACTTTCGTGAAAGGCGGGTCAGTTTCAGAACCTTTCAACTGCCTGTTGTTTTGTTCGTATGAAAGATTTACGTCCAGCTTGAATTTTCCGAGGAAAAACTTGTTTTGTGAAATGATCAGGTGGTCTGTCAAATCCTGATACCACACTTCGTTATTTCGTCCGTTTTCCGTAACCAATTGGAATGCGGGAGGAACTGCAAGCCCGAACCGGCTCTTGTCGTACGAATAAAAAACCCTGAAAACACCGAGCTCTTTGATCAGTCCGGCATCGGCTTTGAGGTTGTACCGGTTGAAACGGGAATTGGGAGCAAATTCATTGTTGCCCTGAATGAAATCCTTGTTTGAATTAACGCCTCCGCTTACGCCCCAGACAAATCCTTTTTGGTTTCCTTTAATTCCAAGATTGGCCAGAAAGCCAACAGTATTTGAAAAATAGCGCAAATCAGCATTTCCTTTAACAGTTCCTTCGGCAGCCGGATGTTCCGGGATCAGGTTGATGACGCCTCCCACTGCACCGGAGCCGTAGATCAGCGATGAGGGTCCTTTGATGATCTCGACCCTTTTCAGCCCGTTTTCGTCAATCAGATAGGGGTGATCCTGTGAAAACTGGTAATTCTCCATCGGTACGCCGTTGTTCAGCACAAGAATATTGCTTAATGACAGTCCCCTGATCACCGGGGTTACCACGCCGGGGCCTTTGGAGATCATTGAAACACCGGGAACTTTGGAAATGGACTGGATCAGGGACGGGTTGCCGGAAGCGGCAATCCGGTCAATGCCGATGGTGCTGATCTTGATGGTGTTTTCATGCTGGGTAGTAGTAAAGTTGCCGGAGATTACCACCTCTTCGCCCTGAATGACCGTGGTTTCCATTTTGATGTTCACCGTGATGTCCTTTCCGGAAAGATTGATTTCGCGATTGACCGTTTTGAAACCGACAAAGGAATACTGAACGATGAACCGGCCGTTGGGCAGGTTGGTCAGGGAATAGTTCCCCAGTGTATCCGACACCGTCCCTTTTGACAGTTCGGGGATATACACGTTGACACCTGTCAGCGGCTCGCCGTTTAATTTATCGGTAATTCTGCCGGAAAGGGTGTGCTGTGCCGAGACTGTCAGAACCGATAAAACCAGAATGACCGGTAGGATAATTTTCCTGATCATCCGAATGTTGTCTCCATTTTTAATCCTTTTGAGGAATATTTTTCAGCACATCCAGTGTCAGCTCCCAGAATTTCTCCACGCTCTCAATTTCAATGCCTTCGTCGGGTGAATGTGCGCCTTTGATGGTCGGGCCGTAAGACACCATATCCATGCCCGGGTATTTGTCGCCAATCAGGCCGCATTCCAGACCGGCATGTATGGCCAGCACTTCCGGTTGCGTGTTGAACAGTTTTTTATAAGAGTTTTCGGTGATCTCCACGATCTTTGAATGGGGGTTGGGTGTCCATCCGGGATAGCCGTCGCTTTGTTCCACTTGGGCGCCTGCCAGATTGAACACACTGGCAACCATGTTGCAAATGTCGGTTTTGGCCGATTCCACCGAGCTGCGCTGGCTGGTGGTGATCAAAATTTCGTCTCCTTCAAACTTCACCGACGCCAGATTGGTGGAAGTTTCCACAAAATCCTCAATATCCTGCGACATGGCGATCACGCCGTGCGGACAGGCGTAAACCGTATTTAACAGTCTGCTTGCCGAGTCGTTAGTTAAAACAAAACCGGGTGTTTCAGTTTCCTCAACAGCAACTTTCAGATCGGGTTCCGTGACATGAAATTCGTCGCGTATGGTTTTTTCAAATTCCTCAATTCTTTTTTTGAACTCGCCTGAATGATCATCAGGTATCATAACGATGGCAAAGGCCTCACGGGCAATGGCATTGCGGAGGTTGCCTCCGTTGAATTCATGGATTCTGATATCCAGGTCTTCGAGGTTCTCCCACAAAAAGCGGTTGAGGATTTTGTTGGCATTGCCTCTGCCTTTATTGATGTCGTCGCCGGAATGGCCTCCTTTCAGGCCGGAGACACTTATTTTGAAAGCGGAAAAACCATCGGGAACATTTGCCTTTTCATACGGCAGCCGGCCCACCGTATCCTGTCCTCCGGCACAGCCGATAAACAACTGGCCTTCGTCTTCCGAGTCGAGGTTCAGCAGGATGTCGCCTTTCAGGAAACCCGGCTTCAGCCCGAAAGCGCCTGTCAGTCCGGTTTCTTCATCCACCGTGAACAGACATTCAATGGGCCCGTGTTCAATATCTTTTGATGCCAGTATAGCAAGTTGTGTGGCGATACCGATGCCGTCGTCAGCGCCGAGGGTTGTGCCGTTGGCAAAAACCCAGCCGTCCCTGATGACCGCTTCAATGGGATCTTTTTCAAAATCAAAATCCTTGTCACTGTTTTTTTCACAGACCATATCCACGTGGCTTTGCAGGACGACCGTTTTGCGGTTTTCCATGCCCGGTGTGGCCGGTTTGCGGATCAGGACGTTTCCCACCTCATCCTGCAGGGTTTCCAGGTCGTGTTTTTTACCAAAATCCAGAAGATAAGCAATGATCTTTTCCTCTTTTTTCGAAGGGCGGGGAATTTCAAGTATTTCTTTAAACCAGGCCCATACCGGCGCCGGCTCAAGCTTTAACAATTGTTCGTTCATTTTATTCGGAATTTTAAGGCAGCAAATGTAAGGATTTGTTTTCAGGAAGTAAATCCGG
>JAOZOO010000225.1 GCA_029933225.1 Bacteroidales bacterium
GACACGAGCTTGCAAGGAAGCAACTTGATCAACGAGATGTTCATTCTGTTGAATTACTTCAAACAACTTTTCAATGAGTTGGATAACGGCTTCTGGACCGATATCATAAATCTGTTGTATTTGTTCTCGTGTCAGTTCTTGCATAACGACCAAGGAATTCATCACGATCGGAGCGTAGCGAAGCGGAGCGGAGCATCGTTATGAATTCGGGGTTGAACTTGGTCGCAAAACAGCGCTTCATTATTATTTGAGATTTACACGGAAGGGTTTGTTGGGTAAAAATTATAAAACATTCGGAGATTTAAAGAGATATTGTTTTCAATTTTTTTTGTTACACCAGCTCCTTATTTGGATTCATAATTTTTTCGGGTTAAAAGTGATTTAATTTTGCTGGTCAGGGCGTACGTCTCCTGTTCCCCCAGCGGTTATTTTAAAAAAAAGTTATTGACAATCGCCTGCATCCGGGTTATATTATCTATGGCGGTTTTTGTGAAATCGGTTCTTTGAAATAATCCGGTTCAAAAATACCAATCATGATCATTTCTTTGCCACAAACCGGGCAGCATGGTTTGTGAGGTTTCTTGTTGTTATCTTTTTCCGCTTCCACTTCAACCGTGCCCAGTATGTATTGTAGTGATGCCAGCGCCTGTTTATATTTAGAGTTCAGGAAACCGTAATGCCGTACTTTTTTGAAGCCCTGTGGCAATACATGCTGCAAAAATCGCCGTAAGAACTCGAATACATGGAGCGTCACCGGTGTCCATTTCTTGGTTTTCGGATGCTTGTAAATAAAAGTTACCTGGTCTTTGTCTAACGTGGTAATCCGTTTATTGCTGATAGCGATCCGGAAAATATAAGGTGCAAAATATTTGAGCACAGCATTTCCATTTCCAGCAGGTTTGCAATGGACGACCCAGTTTTTCGACCAAACCTGTTTGGGAATGTGAGCGAACAGTTCTTCAGCTTCGGCTTTTAAAGCATCCCGCATTTTGGCACGGAAGATTTTCGACAACGCTTTCACCGGCAAAAAGAATTTCTTTTTTGCCGGTAGCCAGGTTGTCAGGTCTTTGGCTATAGCGCCAGCCGGCACCAGAAAATGAATATGCGGATGATAGATCAGTGTTCGGGTCCAGGTATGCAACACAGCCAACGCGCCAATCAGACCGCCGAGCAGTCTTTTATCCAAAGCCAGCTTTTTCATGGCTTGCCAGGCAGCGGCGAACATGAGATTAAAAATCAGTTTTTGATGAGACCGGGCAATGGGTCTCAATTGTTCCGGCAAAGTAAACGTCACAAAAAAATAGGGTACATTGATCAACCGCTTTTGTTCTTTGTTAAGCCAGGCTTGTGCCTGATTGTTTTGGCACTTTGGACAACTGCGATTCATGCAAGAATGGTACTTGTATGCGAATTCGTGGTGTTCGGGACATTCATAAATCTGACCGCCTAATTCTTGAGTTCGGCAGCGCTTAATATCTTTTAAGGCTCTATCGTGACTGGGCAGCAAACGATTGCCAAAGCGTGCGCGATAGGCGTTGCCGTATCGGCGCACAATGTCAGCCATTTCCACCATGATATGGGACGCCTATTCATCAAGCTCATCGGTTAACTCGTTGATGGCTTTGAACCCGGCGTCTTTGACTTTAGCTGTCAGATGGGTGTAGATAGCTGTTGTTTTGGGCGATTTATGCCCAAGATATTCTTGAATCAAGCGCAAGTTGACTCCTTTTTCCAGCAAGTGTGTCGCATAAGAGTGGCGCAACGTATGCACGGAAACTTTTTTAACAATGCCGCATTCACGGACAGCAGCCTTAAACACGATCTGCACGCTGGTGATTGGCAGTGGTTTCGTTGATTCGTGCATGTGTGTTCCACTTCTACCGGGAGCGGGAAATAGCCAAACTTTATTGCGATGTGTTTTCCAGAAATTTCGCAGCATCTGCAATAATGACAGCGGCAGAGGCACATACCGATCTTTGCCGCCTTTGCCGTGTTTAACGTGCAAAATCATGTGATCGCTATCAATGTCGCCGATTTGAATATGGGTTGCTTCACTAATGCGCAGACCACAAGCGTAAATGGTCGTGAGACAAGCTCGGTGTCTGAAAATTCGGATTGAAGATAGTACGCGTTTGACTTCACTCTGACTGAGGACAACAGGCAGTTTGTGTTCGTGCGGCGCTCTGACGAGTGTCAGTGTTGGCCAATCACGTTTGAGGGTGTAAGTGTAAAAGAATTTGAGTCCACACATGGCGAGTGTGCTGGCGCTGCGGCCGTACTTTCGCACATTTTTGAGATAGAGGAAGTACTCCCGGATTTCTTCTTCGGTGATTTGATCCGGGAGCTTGTTGTAGTGTTCGGAAATTTTCCGAACAGCACGCAGATAATTATCTTGCGTGGCTTTTGCCATCCCGCGAAGCTGCAAATCTTGCAAGTTCCGGGTGAGGTAATCTTGTAGTGTCATAACACACCTCCTTGGTTAAGTTAATAAAGGCCGACACCTTTAATCTATCAAGGAGGTGTGATTAAATCAAGTAAAATTTGAAAATCCTGCCGCGAAGCGGCTTAGTTCAACGACCAAGGAATTCATCACGATCGGAGCGTAGCAAAGCGGAGCGGAGCATCGTTATGAATTCGGGGTTGAACTTGGTCGCAAAACAGCG
>JAOZOO010000226.1 GCA_029933225.1 Bacteroidales bacterium
ATGTATCCCTCGTCGAACGATATGGTTTTGGGCAGGTTCAATTCTTTTTTGTATTCTATTTTCAGTCCGCGGTTGATGTCTTCGGTCATGTTGCCGTTGGGGTCGTAATCCCAGGGTTAAAAATAGTAATTTTTGCTTTTATTGTTTTTTCGGCGATTGAAGTCGCCGGTACTTCAAAATTCGATATTCCCTGTTCGATACCTGTCTGCCCTTCCGGGGTGGCTAAACCGACATGCAGGTTCAATATTCAATATCCTCCCTTGGCAAGTCTTGTGCGCAAGCTCCGCGCACGGCTGACTTGTGCAGGAGCTTAAATTCCATATTTCCGTTTATTGTTCATTCTTCAAAAAATCTAATTCATATTGCTCCATCTATTTACGCATTCACGGCTTATTCTTCACACCCGCCACAAACCGCTCCTTCCCGTGAATATCTTTAAACAGTTCCACCTTTGAATATCCCTGTGAGGAAAGCAGGCCTGCCACTTCCTGTCCGTATTTTTCATTGATCTCAAGATAAATTCTGCCGTCTTCCCTCAAATAATCACCTGCGAAATAAATGATAGCCCGGTAAAACAACAACGGGTCTTCACCCGGCACAAAAAGGGCCTCGTGCGGCTCGAAACGGATGACGTTCTCGTGCATCAGCTTTTTGTCTTCTTCGGTGACATAGGGCGGATTGCTGACGATGACATCAAACTTTCCGGTAAAATAGTTCCCCGGAGGGTCCAGAATATTGAGTAACTGCAAATGGATATTTGCCTGGTTCAGGGCAGCATTTTCAGCAGCCGTTTCCAGCGCTTTTTCCGAAATGTCAATTCCCCACACTTCGGGGCTTTCCAGGTTCTTTGCCAACGCAATGGCTATGCAGCCGCTACCGGTGCCGATATCCAGTATTTTCAGATTCTTCTTCTTTTCCCGGCTGACGATCATCGTGATCATCTCTTCAGTTTCGGGTCGCGGTATAAGCACCGATTCATTCACCTTTAGCCGCACATTCATGAAATCTGTTTCTTTAATGATGTACTGAATCGGTTTAAACGTCTTCAGCTCCTTGACGGCAAAATGCAGTTTAAGCATTTCGGATTCACTTAACCGGTAACCGGGGTTCAGTGCAAGATCGCTGCGCGACAACCCGAAAAAGCTCCTGATCAGCAGCATAAGCATCGTATCCGCCTCATGCTTTTCATAAAACCGGTATAGCTCTTCGGCGTATTGTTCGCGCAAATCGGTGAGTTTATTACTTTTCCACTGCATGATTGCAAAGTAAACGGTTTTCTGTATTGGAAGGAAAACGGCAAAAGATATTTTCCAATCTATATCTTTGCAGAATGATGATTGTTTCATAAAATAAACAGATGAAAAACCGGCAAATATTCATTATCACAGGAGAACAGGGCGAAGGGAAAACCACGAAGCTGAAAAAGGTTGCCGCTAAGCTGAAAGCCCAAAATGTTCCGTTTACCGGTTTTCTCGCGGAGGGGGAATGGGAAAACGGGGTCAGGAAGACTTTTACGATCAGCGATATAAATACAGGTGAAAAGAAACTGTTGTGTACCAATGAAGCCGGTGAAACACTCATTCCGGCGGGCCGCTTCTTTTTCAGCCCGGAAGCGCTTGATTTCGGGAAACAGGTAATGCGACATCCGGAAAAGGGATTACTCGTCATCGTGGATGAAATAGGTCGTTTTGAGCTGGATGGCAAAATATGGGCAAATGCATTTCAGTCATTAATAAAAGACCTCGATAATCCGGTACTTTTCACTGTAAGGAAAAAATTCCTTGATGAAGTGATCACGCATTTTGGCATTGAGGATCCTTTAATATTCAACTGCAATGAAGAGGATTATGCCATTGCACAAGCCATCATAAAAAACATATTTTAACTCCTTTTCCGAATTCGTGCTTTTCTTGCAATTTAAGATTTACTTTTGCGTTTCATTTAATTATGCATAAACGCTTTTTTCATATCGGGCTGATCCTTTTGCTTGTCGTTGCACCATTCGGGTTGAAAGCACAGATCATCAAAGGTGAAGCCGTATTGGGGATGAACCTGACACAGGTTGACGGTGACGAAGTTTATGGTTTCCACAAATTCGGGCTGAATGTGGGTGGCGGGGTATTGATACCATTCGACAAAAAAGGCAAGTGGGATGTGAGTATGGAACTGCTTTACACACAAAAAGGTTCTTATCAGGGTCCACAGTATAATGATGTTGACAGTCTCGGAAATGTGCTGACCGGCGAATATAAGCTGAAGCTGAATTATGTTGAAATACCTGTGCTTGTGATGTTTACCGACAAGGAAAAAGTTTCATTCGGAGCCGGGTTTGCCTATGGCCAGTTGATTGGTGTGAAAGAATGGGAGCACGGTAATCTGGTGGACAGTACCACATTAAACAGCGGAACCTATAAAAAATATGACTTCAGTATCCTTGCCGATTTCAGGGTGCGATTGTGGAAAGGGCTGAAGCTGAATGTCCGTTATGAATACAGTTTATTGAAAATACGCACTCGCCAGTTTGAAAACTTATACACCGGTGACATCTGGACCCGCAACCAGTATAACAATGTGATCACCTTCCGGCTGATCTATGTCTTCAATGAAAAGAAAAGCCGGGAGTATTTTCTTCAGGCGGAGTAGGAG
>JAOZOO010000119.1:0-2933 GCA_029933225.1 Bacteroidales bacterium
TTTTTAAATCACAAAAAATATTCGCATTTTATTTTGTTTTATTTTGCCGCAGAAATCAAATCCCCGGTCAGAACAGGTTCCTTACCTGGAATAATATTTTTGATCGAAACTTCGTAAAACTTATTTTTTTCCAGCCCTTTCCGTTCGATCAGCACCGGAATGTAATGCTCTCCGTATCCTTTGGCAAAGCCCTTCCGGTCAAAGGTTTCCACAAGAACGGTTTGTGTTTTTCCGATAAAGGATTTCCGGTAAGCCAGTTTCATTTCGTCAGCCAGTTTTCGCACGGCTTCGCTCCGGACGGTTTTGACTTTTTCCGGGATTTGATCCGGCATCCTGGCTGCCCGCGTTCCTTCCCGAACGGAATATTTAAAGGTGTGAATGTGCCCGAAACCAATCCTTACGGCCACTTCAAGTGTTTTCTGAAAATCTTCTTCCGTTTCACCCGGGAAGCCGACAATGATGTCGGTGGTCAGGTTGAAGCCGGGATAGTCCCCGCGCAACCGTGCAGCAACCTCCTCAAATTCTCTCACGGTGTACATCCTCCGCATTTTCAACAGGATATCCTCCGACCCGCTTTGCAGGCAGATGTGCATGTGGGGCGTAAGCTTCGGATTACTGAACAGCCGGAAAAAGCTTTCGGTATAACCGTCCGGCTCGATGGAGGAAATACGTACCCTGAAATCACCGGGGATTTCAAGAATGGCTTCCACCAGCCGTTCGAAATCGTACTGATTGTAACGATATCTCCCGAGGTTGACACCGGTGAGTACGATTTCCTTAAAGCCGAAATCGATCACTTTTCTGATGTTGTCGAAAATATCCTCTGCCGGTCGGCTTACAGCCCTGCCTCTTACTTTCGGGACGATGCAAAATGTACAGAAATTGTTGCAGCCATCCTGAATCTTGATAAAACTGCGGGTATGGAAGGTTTCTTTTGCCGGCTCAAAGTCGAAGAGATTTTTTTCAAAGATGTCGGGGTTCACCGTCTCACCCCTGAAATGGGCATCCACCACGGAAACAACGGAAGTTTTGTGTTCGTTGTCAACTACATAATCAATCTTCGTGTCCTGTTGCAGCTTTTCCTTGTAATGCGTGGCCATGCAACCGGTGACGACGGTCAATGCCTCACCGTTGAGCCGTGCAGCTTTGTTGATCACCTGCCGGGATTTGTGATCGCTCTGGTTAGTTACTGTACAGGTGTTGATTACCACCACATCCGCCGGCTGACCAAATTCCACCACCTCGTAGTTGCGCCGGGCAAATTCCGCTGCAAGGGCATCGGTCTCAAACAGGTTCAGCCTGCAGCCCAGTGTTTTGAATGCGACTTTTTTCATTTTTTTTACAACCATCCGAAAGACTCTACTAAAATTTCTTTTTCACGCAAAGACGCAAAATCGCCAAGGTTTTTTTCTGCGCCTCTGCGTCTTTGCGTGACAGATGACAACAAACCACCCATTTTAAATACTCTGCCTTTTAAGCGTCAACTCCTAAAGCATTAACATCCACCGTAACCATCTCTCCCTCCGTCGAAAAGGGAACAGCAGAATTGATCTTCACATACACAAACTGCCCGATTAACGTGTCATCATCCGAAGGAAACCTGACAATGATCTTCCCTTCGGTCAGTGCCGACAGGAAGCCCGTTTTGCGGTCTTTTCCCCTGACCAGCACTTTTACGGTTTTACCGATAAGCTTTTTGTTGTATTCCAGCGAGTGCCTCATCAGGTCTTCCGTCAGAGTATGGTACCTTTCTTTTTTCACGCTTTTGGGCACATCGTCGGCCCAGCGTGAGCTGGCAGCACCCGGTCTCGGCGAATACTGGGCAATATATGCCATGTTGTATTTGAACTCGTCCATGATGCGGCGGGTGTTCTCAAACTCTTCTTCCGTCTCTCCGGTAAATCCCACAATGATGTCGGTGAACAGGGTGGCCTCAGGAATCATCCTGCGGATGCTGTGAATGATCCTCCTGTACTTCTCAACCGAATGCTTCCTGTTCATCCTGATCAACATACCGTCGTCACCCGACTGGATAGGCAGGTGAATTTGTTTTGCAAGGCATTTATATTTTGAAATCACTTCAATAACATCGTCACCCATATCGCGCGGATGCGGTGAGGTGAAGTAAACCCAGAAATCCTTTCCCGATGCTTCGCCGTATTGTCCTATCTTTTCCAGTAACTCTGCAAAAGTGATCTCTTCTCCTTTCTTGTCTTTTCCGTACGAATTTACGTTTTGACCAAGCAGCGTGATGGATTTATAACCTTTATTGACAAGATTTTGCAGCTCTTCCAGAATTTCATCCGAAGGACGTGAAACCTCACGACCACGCGTGTATGGCACAGCACAAAACGTACAGAATTTATTACATCCGTTCTGTATGGGGATGTAGGCCTCAAAACCCGAACCGTATTTGGGTGAGATGTGCCAGAACTCTTCAATGCCCAGGTCAGGCCGAAGGTTGTTTTTTTCTGACTGCACCTGATAGGGCTTTAAAACCGATTCTTTAACCTGCGGTTCCGGCGTCATTGATTCGAGGTGTTCCAGTCCCTTGTCCAACGACTGCAGACCTGCCGGCGTGACAATGCCGTATTGCCTGATCATATCCGGGAAACCCGGTAATTCACTTATGGGAAACACCAGATCGAAAAGCTTCAGGAAACGTTCACGGTCTGCAGGCAATACACACCCGGAGACAAAGGTGATGAGGTTTTTGCGGTTTTTCCATTTGTTCCATTTGTGGATACGGGTGTACACTTTGTCGATAGCCTTCTGCCGCACCGAGCAGGCGATCACGCCCAGCAGGTTGGCCTCCTCCTCGTTTTCCGTACGGACAAAGCCCATGCTTTCGAGCACCTGCCTCACGCGCTCCCCGTCAGATATGTTCATCTGACATCCCAGTTGTACGATGTGGTATTTCATTGTTTTTTATC
>JAOZOO010000119.1:3033-10241 GCA_029933225.1 Bacteroidales bacterium
CTGATTTGTTTCATAAATCTGTTTTTGCTTTCGCTGTCAGTTTCCCAGTCCCTGCCTGCCATGCGCAGTTCAGGCAGGCTTTAGGGCCGGGTTTTTCTTTCCTACATACCTGACAGGTTGCCATCACGCAAAACCCGTTGAAACCTGTCAGGATATTCCGACCATCCACTCTTCCATCAAAAATACACCTCTGCATGCAAATGCTCTGCCGGGATTCCTTTTTCCTCAAGCAGCCGCATGGCATCTCTGATCATGTTGAAATTGCCGCAAAAGTAGCAGATGGCGTCTTTGTCAAAGTCATGCTGCCTGATGTATTCCGTTACCCTCCCATGGAAATCTCCTCCGTTGTCACGGCTGGTGCAAAGAATATACCTGTCAGGGTTGTAGCTTTTTTTGTCGTACGCTTCATGGGCATATTTTACACCGTGAAGTATGGTATAGTCCAGTCCGGGATAACTCCTGACCATGCTGCGAAAAGGGGCTATCCCCGTGCCGCTGGCAATGAACAGGAACTTACGTTTTTGCCGTATCAGTTCCGGTTCGATGGCGAAAAATCCCAGCGGGCCTTCAACCTCCAACAACGTACCTTTTTCTAATTGCCGCAAATGTTTTGAAACCAGTCCGTCTTCCACTTCTTTGATCAATACTTCCAGCTTTTCATCACCGGTGCCGCTGTAAATTGAATATTCCCTTTTATGAATGTCTCCGTTGTAACCAAGCAAAATGTGCTGGCCCGGCTTGAAATCCATTCCTCCGCGTTCCATTTCCAGCACATAAGTAGTATCTGTTAGTTGCCTGATGGCTTGTAATTTATGTTTGTTGTTATCGTTCATTTAGTCTTGAGAATAAAGTTCTGTGTATTAATGTCCCCCTCTGTTTTTTCGGGGGTGCAAAGGTAGGTAAAATTTACTTGTTTATAATAAATATAAATTGAGTGTCAGGATGTGGAAAAAACAGAGGCACATTTTTTGATTACAGTATGAAGAAGTCAAATCCAGAATTTCGTACCTTTGCAAACCTTTTTGGGAAAAGTTCTTTGACAATATGGGGCTGACCGGTTTTGACAGCAGGTTGAATGCATAAGTAAGCATGCCGAGCCATGTGATAAAGCTCGTAAATCCGTGTCACACAACTATTAATTGGCGAAACAAATTACGCTCTCGCAGCCTAATCGAAGTATAGTAGATTAAGGCCTAATTCCCCGGCCAAGGTTGCCGGGGACGGGACGGTTCGCAGGTGGAGATGTCTGATTCCGGCCTGATCACGAACCGCACGCAACTTCAGACTGGTCACGGCTTTGCCTCGGAGTCGTGGCGAGATAAAGAGGCTAAGGCAGAGTTTAGGGTGCTTGTTTCCTTGCTTTGCCCGACAATCAACAACAAGCTAAGCATGTAGAAAGCTTATGGGTTACCTGTTTGGACGAGGGTTCGAATCCCTCCAGCTCCACAATGGAATGATGAGTGGTGAATGGCGAATGGTGAGTGAGGGATTGAAAGTGGGAGATTTTTCATAATTTTATCAGCATTAACATTTAAATGATAATATTATGAGCGGAGAAAATTTAGTTATACGGACAAAGGCTTTCGCAATAGAATGTGTTAAAGCTGCTCAAAAACTCAAAGGTTCTGATCTTGCCCGACATATAAAAGTTCAATTAATCAGATGCTCAACATCGGTTGCAGCAAATTACCGTGCAACAAGACTTGCTCAATCCAAAGCAGCATTTATTGCAAAATTGAGTATTGTTATTGAAGAAACAGATGAGTCAGAATTTTGGTTAGATTTTGCTTTAGCATTTGAATTATTTAAGAAAGAAGAAATAGAATTATTAATGAAAGAAGCTGATGAACTGACCTCTATTTTTATTGCTTCAAGAAAAACTGCTCAAAGAAACAGGAATTAAATTATGGCAATCATTGTGCAATAAAATTCATCATTCTTCATTAATCATTCTACATTAGAAAATAACCGGTCCCGTAGTTCAATGGATAGAATGTGAGATTCCGGTTCTCATGATCTGGGTTCGAATCCCGGCGGGATCACCAGGTGAAAGCTTCCTTAATAAGGGAAGCTTTTTTTTGCCATGCCCGGATGGCACACCGATTTCTGCTCCGGCTGGTGTCCCGATTGCATCTTTACTGACTATTGCGATGTTTGCCGGGAAAACTGGACGAAAGAGGAGCTGGAGAAGGAGAGGAAAAACATATCAGATGTTGAATAAAAACAGATGATATTTATTCTTTTTCCCGCTACTGCATTTTAATTTTCAGTATATTTACATTAAAAGAAAATGACCAGACAACAACTCATAAGGAAACTGTCAGCGCAAGGTGTTTTCTGGAGCTATAAAACAGACGACTACACCCGCATACCTGATGAAATACTCATCGAACATGTCCTGCGGTGGGCTGATGTTCCTGATATTCTGGCATTATTCAATCTTTTTCCAAAAAGCAAAATACAGAAAATCTGGGAAAAATCATTAATACCTGACGAAAGGATTTACGGCCATAATTATTACCTTGGAAAAGTATTTTTTGATATTAAAGACACAGCCGGTCATATTGCAAAATTTCAAAAACTGAACAATCGTTATGAGCGACTTAAAAAGCTTACTTCCTGATACGGAAAAAGTATTGCAAAAATTGGCAAAAGCACCTTTTTTAGCTGACTTCACTTTTGTGGGAGGGTCGGCATTAGCTCAATATCTCAAACATCGCTACAGCGAAGATATTGACCTGTTTACATGGCTTCCTGAATTGGATGTGGAAAGCATTAATAATCAAATCCAGATTTTATCCTTTGACCAGGTACAGATAGTTAATTTGACAAAAAATCAAGCCGATTATTTTCTTGATGACGTAAAAGTCACCTTTTTTGCGAACAATTGGAGTGAGTTAAAAAACAAGTCACAACTCATTGATAATTTATCCATTGCAGACATTGAAGTTTTGGCAATAATGAAAGTGAATACTTTATTTTTACGTGCAAAGTTCAGAGACTATTATGATTTGTATGTGCTGAATAAGGAAAAATATACTTTGCAGGAACTATATGAATTTGCCAATAAAAAAATCCCGAATCTCAATATTTCATTATTTCAGCGTGCATTGACTTTTACCGGTGATATCCAAGAAGAAAATATTGATCTTTTACAACCAAAGTATAAACTGACTATAAAACAAATTGAAAATCATTTTATTGAAGCAGTAAAAGAGTGGAACAAGTCATTGACCCTGTAATGGTAAATTAATATTTTTCATCCAGCATTAATTTTTCCATGCCTCTGAACTTCACAAAAAAAGACCTCAAAGATTTTGCGGGAGAAACCGTATTCAACCGCGGTTTGAAATATTACCATGATGATGCCGTTGATGAAATCAAGACGGTTGCCGATAAATACACGGCAAAAGTTTACGGCAGCCGGATTTACAATGTGGAATATGCTCCCGCAGAAGATGTATTTTCCTGCAACTGCCCTTACGACGGATTTTGTAAACATCTGGTGGCTTTCGGGCTAAAACTGCTTGACGAAAAAAACGACCTGCCCGAGACACAAAATTTCGATGAATGGTATGCTGACATTGACGATGAAACCAAACTCCGTTTCCTTGAGCGGTTGGTACGAAATGACAATACCTTAAAAGAAAAACTGGATAAAATGAGTCGTCAAACCGGACGTGACAATGATGATGTGATTGATGTAAATGATGTTGCCGAAGTCGTTTATGATACCTTAAGCGCACTAACTTACGATGATGTATTGAGCAGCCATTACCAATACGATTATTATATTGAAGAATATGAGGTGATTGATGATCTGGTCAGGGATGCACTGGACGATTATTTTTCCGAAGCCCGGGAATTGACACAATACGGCAAGCCGGAACAGGCATTCGATTATATTCTCGGCATTATACTGGGACTGGAAAAAAGTGAGGATACCGAGATCGCAGAATATCAGGATGGTTTCAGTTATTTCATTGATGAACTGCTGACGCAATTTACTAAATCACTGATGCGGCAGCCAAATGAGACAAAAACACGAATACTCAACAGGTTAATCAATTTTTATCGGGAAAATAATCTTGATATCATTTATTATTTCAGTGATTTTCTTTCCGGATTTGTGACAAAGGATCATTCCGAAATGCTTAAACAGTTCCTGTTAAACTATTCAGGTGAATATTCGGCGGATAATCTTCTCATGCGAATTGCCGAATTGGATAAAGATACTGATCTTATGCAAAAATTGCTGAAAGACAATCATTCCTCATCCTTGCATATCCCCTATCTCAAAATCCTGAAAGACAATGGAGAGTTTGCGAAAATGAAACAAATCATGGTGAAATTTTTAGAAAATGATAGTGTTTGCGAACTTGAACAATTTGTTTTACCGGAACTGGGCAATGAAACCTACAAGGAGTTTTTACTGCTCCTGATCACAAAATGCTTTAAACCGGAATATTACAAAATCTATAAAGACCTGATCAGCGAGGATGAAAAACAAGAGTTCTTAACCGGCATCAGAAAAAACATTTCTCACCGCAATGAACGATACGCTCTTCCTGTTCTTTTTGAGGAAAAATCGTATGAACCGGTTTTGGAATATATAAAAAAACAGGCAACTTCCGAATATGCTTTCGATTCGTATGAAAAGTATTTGCAAAAGATATCACGAATAATGCCCGGCGAAGTGTGGTTAATTTATTTCCTGCGGGTCGAACATCTGTTTGCCTCCCGAAACCGCAATGCCTATGCCGCAATGGCTTATTATTTAAAATTGATGAAAAGAACTGATAAGAAAAAAACAAATGAACTGATTTCCTCTTATTACAATCACAAGCCGGTATTGAGAGCACTGCGTGATGAGTTTCGGAAGGCGGGGATTGTTTAAGAGTCGTATTGTAAATCAATAGATTGGTTACAACAGCTTTTCAAAAATATTATCAGGGGTTATCACCTCAAACTGTTTGACATTGTATTTTTCAGTAAATGATTTATGGCAAGAAAACTTAAATAGACTTAACCCACATTGCAGCGAAAACCCGAAAAAACAAGAAAAATCTGTTAATAACCCAAGAAGTTATCAACAAAAAGTAGGGGGCTGATTTTTAAGCCGGTCAATTTCAAACAATTATATTTTCAAGTTTTTTCAAATCTCAAATGTAGTGGTACCTGGCGACTTGACATGAAGCAAGTTATGGGATAAACTTGCACTATGTTTGTCAAGCCGCTGTCAAAATACAACAAGACCACCCAACAACGCTACAGTCTCTATCAACTCTGCGAGAGTTACCGGCTTGATGGCAGGGTACGCCAGCGGGTAATCATCGGTTTGGGCAAACTGGAAGAGCTGCCCACGGACGAACAAAAGATACTGCTGGGCAAACGTATTGAAGAGATGGTACAGGGAAAGCCGCGTTTGCCATTTGAACAGGCGGACGAGCAGGTGGAACGTCTGGCCCGGCATTTTTACAGTGAGATACGAAAGAAGCAACGTTATGATGTAAAGAAAAACGGGGCCGACTGGCAAATCATAGATGTTGACACCGTGAAAAACAAAGATGCACGAGAGATAGGTGCCGAGTGGTTATGCAAGCAGGCGTTTGACCAGTTAAACATCAGCGAGTTTCTTGCTCAATCGAACTGGAGCCGGCAACAGATATCCCTTGCTGCCACCCACATCATCAGCCGGGCAGTCTATCCGGCCTCCGAGTTAAAGACTGTCTCGTTCATCAAAGAAAATTCCGCCGTATGCGAACTCACCGGTTACGATAAAGAAAAGCTTACCAAAGACAAGCTCTATGAGATAAGCCAGGCATTATACTCCATAAAGGATAATCTGGAAAGCTATCTGTCGAAAAAGACCAACGAGCTTTTTGACCTGGATGATAAAATCATTCTGTATGATTTGACCAACACCTATTTTGAAGGGAGTATGCTCAACAGCAAAATGGCCAAATACGGTCGCAGCAAAGAAAAGCGGAAAGATGCGAAACTAATAGTATTGGCCATCGTGATAAACAGGGAAGGTTTTTTGAAATACTCCAACATATTCAGGGGCAATATGGCCGACAGCAAGACACTGGAAACTCTTGTAAAAACCATTAGCCGGGAAACATCCTTTTTGCAGCGCAAGCCGGTGGTGGTCATAGATGCCGGAATAGCCACAAACGACAACCTGAAGATGTTGCGCCGTGAAGGTTATGATTATATGTGTGTGTCAAGGTCCAACCTGAAGAACTACCAGGCCGATACAGACAAGCAACCCGTTGAGATTATTGATAAAAGAAAACAACCCATAGAACTGATGAGGGTAAAACCCAGGGATAATACCGACGATGACAATGAACAAGGCGAGGAGCAAGACAATGACAACTACCTGTGGGTAAAGAGCAAAGCCAAGGCCCTGAAAGAAAACAGCATGAACGGATTGTTATCCCAACGGTTTGAGGAAGGCATTCAAAGCATTAACGAAGGCATACACAGAAAAGGAGGCACAAAGAAGCTCGACAAGGTAAACCAGCGTCTTGGCCGCTTGAAAGAGAAATATCCTTCGGTACATCGTTATTATGATGTCACCATAACCGATGACGGAAAGGGAACCGCAACTGCCATAAGTTGCCGGCATAAAACAGGAGAAGACCCCGAAAAGAAAGCGGGAATTTATTTTCTGCGAACTACATTGAAGGAAAACAGCGAGAAGACATTGTGGACTATCTACAATGTTATCCGGGAGATAGAATACACGTTCAGGGTATTGAAAACAGACCTTGACCTGCGTCCTATTTATCACAAGACAGATGAGGCATCAATGGCACATTTACATCTGGGATTGCTTGCCTACTGGCTGGTATCAACCATCCGTTACCAATTGAAACAAAAAGAATACAAACATCAGTGGCGGGAGATAGTACGCGTTATGAATACCCAGAAACTGGTCACTACATCGTTCAAAAACATTGACAATCAAACCATCATTATCCGCCAGTGTACCACCCCCGAACAAAAGGCAAAACAGATATATGACCTGCTGGGATATAAACCTGTTCCCTTCCACAGAAAAAAATCCGTAGTGGTACCTGTGGAAATTTTAAAAAACGATACCTCTTGATGTCAGAGAATTACGAATCAATCGCTGCAATATGGGTTAGCCAGAATTTTTGTTGTGACGACGCAGATGAAGGCGGAATTTTTTGATTGGG
>JAOZOO010000028.1:0-27750 GCA_029933225.1 Bacteroidales bacterium
CCGTTACGACATTACGGCTACCCGCCTCGACGGCGCCACCGGCGTGTGGCTCGATGCGGACAATCCGGCCAAAGCCCGGAAGATATGTGCCATCGGCGTGCGCACAAGCCACTGGGTGAGTATGCACGGTTTTGCCCTGAACGTAAACACTGACCTGAATTATTTTGATTACATCGTCCCTTGCGGCATCACGGGTAAAGCGGTGACCTCAATGCAAAAGGAGTTGGGGAAAGAAATGGACACTGATGAGGTAACCAGCGTATTAATTGGGGAATTTGAAAAGGTTTTTGGGATGGAGATAATCCGGGATGATGAAAACAGGTGAAAAATATCAGCAGGAATTTTTGATCTTTCTCCTGACCAGCTTACTGATCATGGTTTATCTCATTATACGGGCTGTTTACGTACCCTTTACCCATGATGAGGCATCCACATTTTTCAGGTATGTGCAACCGGGTAAGTTGATTCCCGGTATCGCCCGCGAGGATGCCAACAACCATTTTCTGAATACTGTGCTGACCTGGGTAAGCTTGAAAATATTTGGAAATGCCAAATGGACATTGCGGTTACCTAACCTGTTGTTTGCGCCGGTGTATTTTTATTTTCTTTACCGGATTGGGGTACTACTCAAAGACAAAATCCTGCGTTACGGTTTTTGGATAACGCTCCTGTTCTCATTGTATTTTATTGAGTTTTTGGCGGTATCACGTGGCTATGGCATGTCCATGGCGCTGTTCATGGGTGTGTTGTATTATCTGATCAAAACTGCACAAACCGGTCATCCGAAATATTATTTTTCCACTTCGCTGTTCGTATTACTGATGCTGTCGGCCAACCTGAACCTGATCATTCCGGCTGTTGCAATGTTCGTTTATCAGTTCCTTTTAATTGGGTTAAATCACAGGACAATCAAAAAGAAACAATGGTTTTGGGTGCTTGCTTATCTGCTTATTTACGGAGCCGCTTTTTACTTTTCATTAAATCATTTGCTTCAACTCCGGGCAAACAGCGGGCTGTATATTGGTGGAAATAATGATTTTATACATGGAACATTGTTTACCCTGACCTGGTTACTGACAGGAAAAAGCATGTTAAGCGGAGTGATTTTAACTCTGGTTTTCTTTGCTGTTATTTTGGCGATCAATCTTACGAAACTGATCCGGGTTGACGGGCATTTGTTTTATTCACCGGGCTTTATGGTATCGGTCATTCTGTTCGCATCCCTTACCGGAATTTTGCTGGCTGCCCGTTTGTTTGGGGTTCATTATCCCGAAGACCGGCTGGCGATGTATCTGTTCCCGTTGCTAACTGTCAGCCTGTTCTTTACGATGGATGAGATACAAATGAAAAAATACAGACAGTATGCTTATATTCTGTTGCTGCCGTTTTTGTTTTTCCCGGTACATTTTTTCACACATATAAACATTTGGTATGTCAACGGCTATCGCAATGAAGCCATACCTCAACGGTTTTATGACCGTGTGCACAAAGCACATATTGAAAGCGGTGTTTTACCCACCATTGGCGGATCAAACATGCGGCAGTTTGCCTGGATGTATATTGATTTTATCAATGGCGGGAAAGAAAATATGGTGGACTGGAAAGGATATCCCGATACGGTATCTGATTTTCAGATACTGGAAAAAAATAACTATCTATATCCGTTGAATAATTATCAGTTAACTGACTCGGCATTATATTCCGGGCTATATTTATACAAAAGAAAAAAACCGGTTTTGCTAAAAAGAACTAAACTTCATCTATACAGCGACAAGCCTTTACAGGCAGATAAAAAATATCAAACCCTTTTGGAGATCAATTCGGATACGATCAGTGGTAAATATTTCTTTTTTGATTTCAGGATGAACCTTTATTCCGAAAAAAACCCGTTTCATGCCTGGCTGGTCATCCATGTCAGCGATCAGGAAAAACAAACACTGGTTTATAAATACATTCCTTTCGGCTGGTTAAAGTATCATTATGACGGCACAAAAGACAATTTCCACCAAAGTATGTTTGTTGGACCTTTTCCGGAAAATGCCAGTCAACTAAAGATTTATATCTGGAACATGGATGAGATGAAGTATGAATTGAAGGAATATGAGGTTGAGGTTTTTGAGGTTAAATGAAATGAATAATGTAGCCCTTATACGATCTACCCCAAAACCTCATGCAGAATTTCCACTGATTTCATCTCGCCAAATCCCGGAAGATGCATTTGGTAATAGGTGATCAGAACATCAAGCAGACTTCTCCTCTCGGAATAACTGATCTCAAGGTCATTGTTTTTCTCGAAAGATGTTTCTAACAAAAAATCCAGCAGTTCCGCCTGTTTTCCACCAATGTAATCAGGGTGTTGCGGTATACTGCCTGTAAACAATCCTTCCCGCAGGTCGAAAACCGGCAGATGTTTCCCCGCTTTCTTTTTGGGATAAAATCCCAGAAAACGGCTCAACTGCACCATGAAAACCAGATGGAAATTGGTGACCTCAACCGTCGAAAGATCGAGCCAGGTCAAACTGTCGAACAGCCAGTTGAAAAGCAGTTTGTTGGGCATTTCTTCACGGATGGAACGATAGAGCAACTCATCGATAAAGAAAAGAAAAGAGCGTTTGATTATGTCAACAGGCAGCGTATTGTAAGCATGCGCAACTTTAACCTCTTTCAGGTGCTGCATGTTTTTATTTTCACGGAAATTGACTTCGAGATCAAGCAGGGTAAGTGGCTGAAACAAAGCCAGTCGTGTTTTTGATCGTTTTCCCCTGGCACCCTTGATGATGAATGACTGCAATCCGAACCCCTCAGTGTAAATTTTGGCAATGATACTTGTTTCGGAATAATTGATGTACTTAAAAACAATGCCTCTTGTTGTTTGCAGCATTTCAGAAAGGTATTCGGGATTGTTAAAACAGCAACATACGATAATTTAACGCAACAGATTTATCTGATCACCAGAATCTTCGTGACCATTTTGGAAGAACCGTCGTCGTTGGTCACAAATACAAGATAGACACCTGATACGGCATCCCTTCCGTCAAAATTCTTTCCGTCCCAAATGGCCTGTCCCCCTTCCGACCGGGTTTCGAAAACCAGATTTCCGGAACTGTCAGTGATCTTCACCGATGATTTGTTGGCCACACCTTTGATGGCGATTAAACCATGATATTCGGGTCTGACGGGATTGGGGTAAGCATATACCTCCGATCCGGGCTTCGGAGGAGGTGTTGCCGTTCCCCTGTACGAGATCAGGCCTTTGGCCGTTCCGATAAAAACCTCCCCGTCGTCATCAATGGTAATCCCCGTGATGCTGTTCGACAGCAACGGACTGTTTGATATGGTAAAATGGGCCAGTTGCACGATACCATCAGAAGAAAGATAAAAAACGCCGGCGCGATCGGTGCCGATCCATTTGTTGTTGGCTCCGTCAATGGCTATGGCTGTTACGGTTTCCGTTTCCAACAAAATATCTGCAAGGCCCGAACCGTCATTACGGGGTACGAGTATTTGCCTGGCATCATAATTGGCTCCCGGCTCGAAAACATTCTCCGGTGAGTAAAAAACATTGATCCCCTTGTCGGTACCTATCCAGATTTCTCCGTCCAGATCAACAGCCATCGAATAAACCTTGCTTCCCGCAATGCCGCCGTTACCTGTGGATGCACCCAAAACTTTCACTTTGTCATCGTTGGGATTGTCAATGGTATTGTTGTCGTTAAAAACGATGAGATAACCATCGGTACGTTTCATGAGCCATTTCTGATTGGTTTTGTCCACGATCAACTTGGTGACATCTGCCGCACTTAGCGAACCGCCAAGGTTGAATGATCGCCAC
The DNA here is from genome assembly GCA_029933225.1 of Bacteroidales bacterium. Taxonomy (GTDB): domain Bacteria; phylum Bacteroidota; class Bacteroidia; order Bacteroidales; family F082; genus JAADID01. The sequence goes on from JAOZOO010000028.1 coordinate 3,833, forward strand.
TGGCCATCGTTTTTCATGACAGAAAGAATATCAGGCGCACTGGAATTGGCTACCCAAAGATTATGCTGGTCATCAAAATCGAGTCCGCTGATCAGGATCTTTTTCGGATTGGCTACCCACCTTTGCAGTGTGCTGTTTTCGTCTGTGAAAATGGTTTGCAGTTCATTGTCAACAAACTTCAACAGACCGTGATCCCATGAACCCACAAAAACCACACTGGGATTCTGGGGGTCAACTTTTGTAATAACCAGGTCACTGATGGTATCCAGAGCCGGTATGTTGGAACTGTTGTGTGTGTACCAGGTATTATCAATGAAAGCAAAAACTCCGTCTCTCATGTATTGTTTACCCCAGTTTGCCTGTCTGCCACCGGGGGCTACCCAGACGTTTTTCCCTCCGGCATCGAGGTCGAATACATTGGCTGTTCCCGGCCCGTTCAGTTTAATGAATTCTCCGTTGTAAACGTTCCAGTTTTTGATCAGCCCTTTTTTCACATCCCCGATCCATACATATTTGTCGCTCCCTTTATCCACACTGAGCGGCTGGATACTTTCGTCGGCCACTTTCCATATTCTGTGTATTTCTTTGCCTTGCACATCAAAAACACTGATATTGTTCCGGCTTACCATATACATTTCATCGCCGTTGACCATAAATTGAAAATGACGGGCTTTATTGTCTATGGCAAAATAGTCCCATTTGGTGCCATTAAATGCAAACAAAGTGTCACCGTCATATTCACCGGCATTGTAATAATTTGTGTAAACATTTCCTGCAAAAGACTGAATGATATTGTAAGTCAGGTCAGGATGAATGAGGCGCATATCTTTATGCCATTGGTTGTAATCGGCCAGGTTTTCAGCATTCACATCGGCATAATAAATTCCGCTTTCCGTGGCAGCAAAGAAAGAAGTATCGTTAAATGTCATATCGAACACTTCAATAAAGCTGCCTTCCGGGCCAATGTAATACGTGTCATAAATTTCTTCGCGGGCCATGTCCAGAACCACAATTCCGAACCCGCACGAGAGATAAGCATATTTATCCTTGAACATTATATTGTTGATGGTCTTTTTTCCCAGGATGTCCTTGTCTTTGATATCGGGGATGTTCACAACAGTACCATCGGAATGTATCAAATCCATGTTGGTGTTTTTGTAAGCCACCAGAACCATATTCAGTTTTTTGTTGTAACCGATCCTGATGATTTCCACATCGCTAAGACCTTTTACTTTATCAACACGGGTTACCGAATTGTCAACCGTATTGTAGGTAAACATGCTGTAAGGTGTGGCTGCAAAAATCACATCACCCGTAACGGCCACTCCGATAACCTGGTTATAGGGGAGGTGTGTACGCCATTCGCCAATGCCGATGTCCTGACCCTGAAAGGGATTAACAAATAATAAAACAAAAACAAATGTGATAAAGGATTGAATATGAAATTTAACCATGTGTTTCGTATTGATCTGAATTAATAATTAATAAACTGAATTTCGTCCGGTTTATTGCAGTCGGTTTTTTAGTGTAAATTTGAATTTATAAATTTAACCCCTTTTAAAAACCAGGCAAAAGTAGAAACAATACATGTACGGGAAAACAACCGATTATTATTTTAATGTACTTTTAAAGATTCCAATAGAAATCCGATGATCAAACCGGTGCATTTAAAAATACGAAACGCTGACCTTTTATTGGTGCTTCTGCTTGTGCTGCCTGTGCTTTTTATCAATCTTCAGCACACCGTTGACTGGGGTGGCGACTATGCCATGTACATCACTGAAGCAATGAATATTGCACAGCATCAGCCGGTTGACAACACCCATTATGTTTATAACTCAAACGCTCCCATGCTCGGCCCTCCGCTGTATCCTGTCGGCTTCCCTTTGCTGCTGGCTCCGGTCTGTCTGATATTCGGAAACAATATTCCGGCCATGATCGTTTACATGTCGCTCATACTTATCGTGCTGGCGGTGGTGCTGCAATTGTTTTTCAGACGGTATTTTTCCAAAACAGTTTCCGTCATCCTGGTGCTTGTGGTTTTGTACAATCCGTGGATATTGCAATTTAAAAATGAAATCCTGGCCGATATTCCTTTTACGCTCTTTTTTATTCTGACGCTGTTTTTGTATTTACGCAAGTCAAAGGCCTTGTTTACAGGTTTGGTGATGGGTTTTGCCATATTGATAAAAACAGCAGGATTTGTTTTACCGGCGGGTTTTATATTGTATTTGATTTACCGGTTGATTGCCAAACCCGCCGACCGGAAAGCCGATGCCAAAAAGCTGTTGCTCCCGGTGCTTTATTCGGTGATACTCATCCTGTTTGTCAGTCAAATCCTTTTTCATCTGCCATGGGGAATCGGCCTGTATTCCGGGAATTTCAGCCTTGCTGCCGTAAAAGATCAGTTCTTAACGAACATTGCCTTGTATATTGAAATCTTTCAGTCTTTTTTTCACAGGGATTTGTCCGGTTGGAAGTTTCTGTATTTAACAACGCAGGCCGTGCTTTTTACTTTTGCCCTGATCGGATTTATCAACAGCAAAAAAGACCTGCTCTTTTTTGTTGTTTCTACTTACCTTTTGCTGCTTTTCATTTATCCTTACCAGTCTTCCGGATTTCGTTTTCTTTTACCCGTCATACCGGTTCTGTTGGTTTATGCCGTTAACGGATTTAAAAGCGTACGGTGGCGTTTCTCAGTCCCGAAACAATATCTGATCCTGCTGCTTGCCGTTTTTTTACTGGGACAATATATTCCTGAAATCACTCGTTTGGTACAAAAGCCTGTGGTAACCAAACCCGGTCCCCAGGAGCAGACATCGCAGGAAGCCTTTGAATATATCCGGAGTCATGTTTCAAAAGACGAAATCGTTCTTTTTACAAAACCACGGGTGTTGGCCTTGTTTACCGGAAAAAAATCGGTTTGTAATGAACTTTCTGACGATATTAAAAAAATGGAAATGTTGATAAACGAGAAAAACGTAGAATACATACTGACAAATAAAAACTTATCCAATCCGGCAGTTGAAAAATATCTTGAAGTTAAAAAAGACCGGATTTCGCTGATTTGGAGTAACCAAAAATTCAAATTGTATCAAATTCAATAGCTGAAAAAATCTCAAATAATTTTTACGGGAATATTTTCAGGAAAATGATTGTCTATTCAAACTAAATAGGTTGTCTTTTTGAAGGGAACAAATAATTATATCGAAAGTAAGCTTTACATCGGAAACATGGTTTGCGAATGTTGTACCCGTATTGTGAAAACGGAACTGGAGAAGGCAGGCTGCAGCGTGAAACAGATCATTCCCGGGATGGCCAAAGTTTCGTACAACCCTGAAAAGGTAACCATGGAGATGATCAGCAATGTGTTGAAAAAAAACGGGTTTTCGTTAATCGTTGACAAAGACAAAAAACTGGCGGAGGAAATTAAAAGGTCTGTGATCGACCTGATCCATAATACAACTTACAATGCCATGGTGCGCAATTCCGATTACCTCTCCGGAAAATTTGGCAAAACCTACCAGTACTTATCTTCGGTTTTTTCGGAAAATGAAGGCATGACGCTTGAAAAGTTTATCATTCAGCAGCGCATCGAAAAAGTGAAATCACTGATCCATGAGGGTCAGCTCACACTGAGTGAAATTGCCTATATGATGGGCTACAGCAGTGTTCAGTACCTGTCAACGCAGTTTAAAAACATAACCGGGGTTTCCGTGACGGATTATAAGAAGAGGGCTTAAATTGCCGCGTATTCACAACTCAAATTTTCAAGACATACTTCCCCACTTTTCCCTGTTTCACCTTGTCCCATAGCCAGACGCCTCCGCTCATCAGGGCAACGATGAGAACAAACCACAAAACCAATGCAAACCAATCCTGTGTTTTGTAAATGGCCGTAGCGATGTTCCCGATAATAAGCCATTGAATCACATAAGCGGCTGTAACATTGATGCCCGTCCATTCCAGGAACCCGGTGACATAATTTTCAGGCCATTTTGCAATGGCATTGATGATAAAAAGCCAGAAAATCAGAAAACAAAGGGTATAAAAATAAAATACAAATCCATGATGATAATATTGCGGAAGGTCGGCTGAAACCCGTAAACCATAATCAATAAAGACAATGGTGATCAGTATGGCAAACCACACAAAATAATTGTAATAAGATTTAAATTGCTCATCTGCCTGCTGTTGCAAAATGTAAAAAAGATATCCCGTCAGGGGATAGATCAGCCAGGGGATAAGTGGAAAATAAGACCACCAGCATCCTTCGCCGTAAAAGAACGCCACGATGTAATTTGTTACCGGTGTATGAAAAGCATCTTTTAAGAGATATTGAAAAGCAAGAACGAATAACAACAAAATGATAAAAGGAATTAACCGGAATTTAAAATATCTTTTCATCACGGCCAGCACGATGATACTGAGCCCGGCAAGAAACAGGATATCCACACCGAAAATATAGGGGAGGGGTGAAAACTGAAAAACGCCGGTATAAATTTTAACAAGTAAATGAAAATTCAATCCGATGTTCAGCAGCAGGCCAAGAAAGATTATTTTTATTCCCCGGATGATCATCTGTTGCATTGACCTTCGTGAAACGGCTATGTAATATCCCATCACGGCCATAAACACAGGTGCTGCCGGCGGGCCGCCGAGAAACAGGGAGATTTTTCCAGCCAGACTGTCGTAAATATCCTGCCTTGCAAACAACTCCGTCAGGTGCACCTGAACCATCAGGATGACAGCCACACCTTTCAACAGGTCGGCAGTACGGTTTCTCGACGGTTGGGACATGCTTTGATTTTTTTTACTGTTTAATTAATTTTTTTCGCTAATGTCAAATATTTCAATTTCATTGGAGATTTGGATACCCGATGTTGAAGATACATTTCCCGAGCCGGCAAAGGCCTGGGAGAACAGGGTGATGGCAGAAGTACTGATCAGCAGGGAAAAAATGTACTTTTTCATGATATTTAAAATGTATGGGTTTGCTGATTTTAAACATGATCAGTATTTATCAGGTAATATCTTTCCGTAAGGTATTTTTTTCAGTTGATTATCAAAAAACAACCGGAAACCTGCAAACACGAATCAAACCGGACAAAACCCGGTTAGTAATACTCGTATCTGATTGTGCTGGGGCCAAATTCCACTTCCACGGGGTAACTGTTTTCTTTCGTTAAGACATTGGCCTTGTAATCATAACCAGAATCGGGAGCATCAACAGTAGAAATGTAGTTTTTACTTAATCCGTAACTAAAAGAGTAAGTACCGGCAAAAGGATTGTAAAGGTCATCAAAATAAGTGAAAACAGTCGTTGATGTTTGATTACTGCCGGCATAAGTTGTCACCGACTTCATCATATTTCCGTTTTCCCAATAGTATTCATTTTTGGAATAAAGATCACCTGTAAATTCGTCGTAATCCTCCTCGTAAACCGGCAGGCCGTCTTGGTTGAGTTTATAAAAGTATATTTTGTGTTTTACCCCTTTTTTATTCAGATAAAGGGTGCAGGTATTGTCGCCATACTCATAACTTATGGTATCTGTATCACCGGAGTTTTCTTCCCATACCACCTTGTAAGCAAGCTTGTCATTGTTGTAATAATACCGGATGGAACGCAATGAGTCAGTGTCTTCCCTTTTGTTTATCATGGATTTGATCTTCCGGTCGTCGTAATAAACATAGTTTGTAATATAAGTTGGTTTTGAGGGACGTGAGTTGATCACTTTTTTAAGATACCGTTTTTCAGATGGCGGGACGGTTCCTTCATCTTCTTTTTTACAGCTTCCGAATAAAACCGCAAAAATTGCCAGAAAAATAACAGCTTCTTTTTTCACAGTTGTATCTATTCTACAGTTGAGACAGACTTTTCCACTGCGGATTCCTTAACCGGTCTTTTATCCGTAATTGTCAGCTCGTCAATCAGGTTTTTGGCGCCGCCGAACTTGTCGATCAGGAAGAGGACATACCGTATATCCACATTGATGGTTCGTTGCAGTTCCGGTTCAAAGGCTATGTCGCCGCTCATGGCTTCCCAGTTGCCGTCAAAGGCCAGTCCGATCAGTTCGCCGTTGGCGTTCAGCACGGGACTTCCGGAATTGCCGCCGGTGATGTCGTTGTTGGTCAGGAAACAAACCCACATCTCGCCGTCTTTGCCGTAACGACCGTAATCTTTTTTCTCGTACAATTCTTTCAGTTTTTTGGGAACGGTAAACTCCCAGCTTTTCGGATTTTCTTTCTGCATCACGCCATCGAGGGTTGTGTAGTAGTTGTAATATACCGCATCGGCAGGGCTGTAGCCTTTCACTGTTCCGTAAGTTACCCGCATGGTAAAGTTGGCATCGGGGTAAAAGTTCTTATCGGGATACATGGCCATCAGGCCGGCAATGTACAGCTTGTGTCCTTTTTTCAGCTCTTTTTCGGCATCTTTTGTTTTGTCAGCTAACTTTTTGTATTCATCATGAAATGCCAGTGCAGCAAGCAACGCAGGGTCTTTTTCCAATGTTTTCAATTTGGGTTTATTCAGGAAGGCCGTCACTTCATCAGGATCATCAAAAATGGATTTTTCATAAACATAGCCGGCATATTTTGTCCAGTCTCCTTTGAATTTCGTCTGGTTTTCGAGTAACAAAACAGGTTGCTGATCGATGGGTATATTTTCGTTGTACATTTTCATCATCGCACCGTAAATATTCCGGTCGATGATGGCATTATAATCTTTGAAATGCGAAGGAATCGTTGCTTTCAGCTTTTCCACTTCTTTATTGATCTGTCCCTCGGTAGCGTTTTTATCAGCGAGCAGTTTTTTCAGTTCGTTAAAAGAAGCGGCATAACGGAGAATTTCCGGACCCCTCGAAATGGCTTCCCTGTAATATATTTTGGCCAGATTGTATTGTTCAATCACCTCATAAGCCTCTTTGAGCAGTTTGAGTGCATCACCGTATTTCAGTTTTGCCGCAGGGTTTTTGTTCATCCACTGCCTGAAGGCCTCTTCCTCTGCCTGTTTCTTTTCGAGCACATGCAGTCTTTTCAACCCTTTTGTCTGACCGATATAATATTTCCAGTAATTGGAAACCCGTGCATATTTTGAAGCATATTGCAGACGGATCACATCGTTGGTGTCCATACTTTCTTTCATGATGCGGAGCTTTTCGGCACGGATATTTACAATGGTCATATTGGTTTGATCCAGCGCCAGTTTCACGCCGTAAGAAGACAAGTAACGCTGCGTCCTTCCGGGATTGCCCATGATCATGGCAAAGTCGCCTTCTTCAATACCGGCGATGGAAACCGGGAGATATTTTTTCGGTTTCAGCGGCACATTTTTTTTGTCGTAAGGTGCCGGGCTGCCGTCGGGCGCCATATAAACCCTGAAAACCGAGAAGTCTCCGGTATGGCGCGGCCACATCCAGTTGTCCGTATCGGCGCCGAACTTACCGATGGATTGGGGTACGGTGAACACCAGCCTTACATCCCGGTAAGTTTCATAAACATAAAGGTAATAGTTGTTACCGCCGAACAACGGTTTGACAACTGCATTGTACTTGTTGTTTTTTGTGGCGTTTTGGACAAGCCCTTTGATATTATCCTGACGCAGTTCCTGTATTTCTTCATCGGTCATCCCGTCCCTGATGCCGTTGTGGGTTTCTTTGGTCACATCCTGCATGTAAACCAGGAATTTGACCGTGAGTCCCTCGATGGGAATCTCTTCATCCAGGGTTGTGGCCTTGAAACCATCTTCGAGATAATTGTGCTCAGGCGTGCTTACTTTCTGAATACTTCCGTAACCGCAATGGTGGTTTGTGAACAGTAATCCTTTGGGTGAAACGATTTCGCCGGTACATCCGCCACCGAAAATGACGACGGCATCTTTTAAGCTGGAATGGTTCACACTGTAAATGTCGTCCGCAGTGAGCTTAACCCCCATTTTTTGCATTTCTGCAATGTTCTTATTGATCAGCAGGGGAACCCACATGCCCTCGTCGGCTTTCAGCTTTGAAGCAAAGACAATGATAAGCGACAAAAAAATGATGACAAATTTTTTCATTGGTTTATGTGTTATAAGATTTCTGAATTTCCTTAAATGAGCGGATATTAGATATATTGTTCTCCTTTTTCCAGTTTTACATCATTCACAAACTGTCTGATCTGCTGTTCGTCTTCCTTCCGGCAAACCAGCAGGGTGTCTTTTTCCTCAACAACGATGTACCCGTCGAGGCCCTGCAATACGACCACCTTATCATCGGGCACATTAACAATGCTGTTGGTCGTGTCATATAACATAACGTTTTCTCCAACTACGGCATTTTTGTTTTCGTCTTTGCTGCGGATGGTGTAAAGCGAGCCCCAGGTACCGAGATCACTCCAGCCAAAGTCAACGGCGAGGGTGTAAACATTTTCCGCTTTTTCCATGATGCCGTAATCGATGGAAATATTGCGGCACACGGCATAAGTCTCCTCAATAAATGCTTTCTCTTCAGGTGTATTATATATTGTTTCTCCTTTCAGGAAAAGGCTTTCAACGTCGTTGAGGTGTGTCTCGAATGCGTTCATGATACTTTGAAGCGACCAGATAAAGATGCCGGAATTCCAGAGGAAATCACCGCTTTCCAGGAATGATTTGGCAATTTCGAGATTTGGTTTTTCGGTAAAGGTTTTCACTTTGAACAAGCGGTCATCTCCGGGATAAACCGGTTTATCGATGAACTGGATGTAACCGTAACCGGTGTCGGGCCGGCTGGGTTTGATGCCGAATGTCAGCAACCAGTCGTGTTCGGAAGTGGCCTGAATGGCAATTTTCAGGTCGTGTACAAACTCATCTTCCTTGAGGATGATGTGATCTGACGGGGCAACCACCACGATGGCATCCGGGTTTTTGGTTTTGATCTTATGGTTGGCATACGCAATGCAGGGCGCTGTATTCCGGCGGGCAGGTTCAAGCAATACCTGGCTTTCATCCATATCGGGCAATTGCTCCAGCACCTGATCTTTGTATATCTCGTTGGTTACCACCAGAATGTTTTCAGGCGGGCAAACCTTTGTAAATCTGTCATAAGTAAGCTGAATCAGGGTTTTTCCTGTTCCCAGGATATCAATGAATTGCTTGGGTCGGTTTGATCGACTCATGGGCCAGAAACGGGTTCCGGCGCCGCCGGCCATAATGACGCAGAAAGTGTTCTCGGAAATGTCCATTTTCATAGTTTTGATATTGCGTGGCAAAGATAGTAAACGGTTTGATTTGTATGGAAGCCGGTTAAAAAACTATGGAGAAAAATTGATTACAAGAAAGCTCGATTATTCTCTACAAAATTTGTTGATAACCATCCAATATTCCAATCATCCATTATTCCGGTTTTTAAATACAATTGATTTAACATGCACTGCATGCTATTATTCCTCAACCTTAACCGGCGTCAGCGGATGAAAAAGATAAAAGCGGTTGTTTTGCAAACTGCGGCATTTGTAACGTTTCCTTAATTTTTCGCCTTTAATAAACTTTTTACCGTTTTGAATAACAAAAACCGTATCATCAGGAAGATCTTCAAGGTGGGTATGACCGTTGACATCGGGCTTATCGTATTTCTTGAGTAACCGGCTTAATTCCAGTTCCGAAAATGTGGAAGCCTTTGCATTGCGGATGGAATCTTCCAGCGCTTTTTGCAATTCGGGGGGAAATACATTGAGACCGAAAAATTCCGTCATCAGCTTCCGGTATTCGATTTTCCATTCTTTGCCGTGCGGGGCCACCTTGTTTTTGTGCTGTTCAAATACAAGCAGATGCGCAAATTCATGAATAAAAGTGATCAGGAAAGCATAGGGATTCAGGTCGTGGTTGATGGAGATGCGGTGGTTGGGATGCCTGACGGGAGGGCGGTAATCACCCAGCTTGGTCCTGCGGCCCCGGGTAATTTTCAGATGAACTTTCTTTTCGATAATCCGGTTCAACACCTTATCAATAGCCTCTTCGGGTATGTATTGCGCTAATATTTCTTTGTCAGACATCGGGTTGTAAAATAAATATTTTTTAAAGAAGTGGTTTTTCAGGTAGTCAGTTCGATGTCTTTTTTGGCATTTACCAAATCTGTATAAAGGAAACCTCTGTCAGGATTACTTAAAACATAAATAGAGTTTCCGCCTTTCTGGTTGTAACTCCACCTCGGGCAGTCGCACTTTCTTTTTTTCCTTCTTTTATAGGTAGAGTTGTAGTTGTGGCGGGAACATGAACCCATGAACAGAGCGCCCAAAATCAACAGGGCGACAAATGAAATCCGTGATTTTAGTATCCAATTCAATTTTATGGCTAATTTTACGTTTTCAAAAGAAAATGATTTTGCAAAGATAAGCGGTTCTGTGGCACAGATGTTTTTCTTTTGATTAAATTAGCCCGCGATGAAATTTCTGGCCGACATTGGCGAATATGTGATGATTATTGCCCAGGCATTCAAAAGGCCTGACAAGGGTTCTGTGTTCAGGCAGCAACTGTTCTTTGACCTCAGGCAGCTCGGGATCAGCTCCATTGGCGTGGTTTTCATCATTTCCATATTCTTCGGGACCATCATCGCCATTCAGATGGCGTACAATATCGACAGCCCGCTGGTGCCCAAAACCACCATTGGTTTCGGTACCCGCCAGATGATCGTTCTGGAATTTGCCCCCACCATCATCAGCCTGATCCTTGTGGGAAAAGTGGGTTCGAACATTGCTTCCGAAATAGGTACCATGCGCGTGACCGAACAGATTGATGCACTCAAGGTGATGGGTATCAATCCGGCCAATTACCTCATCCTGCCCAAGATAACGGCAGCCATGCTTTACAATCCCGTACTGATCATATTTTCCATGGTTCTGGGTTTGCTGGGTGGCTGGTTTGCCATGCTGTTGACCGGCCTCGTTTCGCTGGATCAGTACATAGAAGGGTTGCGGGCGTGGTATGATCCCTTTACGGTAACTTATGCCCTGATCAAAACCGAAGTATTTGCCTTTATCATTGCTTCCGTGTCGGCTTACAAAGGATTTACCGTGAAAGGCGGTTCCATCGAGGTGGGCAAAGCCAGTACGGATGCGGTGGTGATCTGCACCATTCTGATCGTCTTTTTCGACCTGATACTCACCCAAATGTTACTGACATGATCGAGGTAATAAATGTTTCCAAATCATTTGACGGACAGATGGTGCTGAAAGACATCACTACCACCTTTGAAAAAGGGAAAACCAACCTGATTATCGGACAGAGTGGTTCGGGCAAGACCGTTCTGATGAAATGCTGTATCGGATTGCTGGATGCCGACGAAGGGGAGATCATTTTTGACGGCCTGGTTTTTTCGGCGCTGAAAGAAAAAGAAAAAAGGAAAACACGGAAAGAGATGGGGGTGCTTTTCCAGGGGGGGGCGTTGTTTGATTCGCTGACGGTTGAGCAAAACGTAATGTTTCCGCTGAATATGTTCACCAACATGACGTTTGAAGAGAAAAGGGAACGGGTAAACGAAGTGCTGAAACACGTGAACATTGTCAATGCCAATGAAAAGTTCCCCTCGGAGATCAGCGGCGGGATGATCAAACGTGTGGCCATTGCCCGCGCTATTGCCCTCAACCCGAAATATTTGTTTTGCGATGAGCCCAACTCGGGACTCGACCCCAAAACAGCCGAACGCATTGACCAGTTGATCTCGGAACTGACGGAAAAATTCCAGATGATCACAGTCATCAACACGCACGATATGAACTCGGTATTGCAGATCGGAGAAAAGATAGCTTTTATTCACAGCGGACAACTGTGGTGGGAAGGCGATAAAAACCAGATTTTGAATACCGACAACGAAGAGTTGAATGAATTCGTTTTTGCCACCGAGCTGACGAGGAGGGTGAAGCGGTGAGGACATCCCCGCCCTGATCCCAACCCTGAAGGGCTGGGAAACTGAACGAGAGATTAATGTAGTGAAACGAATCAGTTGCCCGGTCTTTTAAGGCCGGGATTTAGCAATAGAACAATAGAACCATAAAAAATGACCATCAACACATTAGACCTCATTATTCTGATCCCCTTGCTGCTGTGGGCATGGCAGGGCTATAAAAAGGGGCTGATCATCAGTGTGGCATCGCTGGCAGCCCTGGTGCTGGGACTGTATTTTGCATTTTATTTCTCCGATTTCACGGCCGGGCAGTTGAAAAAGCATTTTGACATTTCCCCCGAATACATGGCCATTGTTTCATTCATCGTGACTTTTATCGTCGTGGTGGTGGCCGTTGTGCTGGTGGGCAAACTCCTGCACAAATTTGTCAATGTATTAATGCTCGGTTTTCTCAACAAAGCGGCCGGGCTGGTTTTCGGTGTGCTGAAAGGCGCCCTGTATTTGAGCATTCTGATATTCCTGATCAACTATTTCGATCCGGGAGAGCACCTGCTCAAAAAAGAATACAAACAGAAATCATTGCTTTACACTCCCGTAGCCTCTTTTGCACCCTTGCTCTATTCCCGGCTCAACCTGGATAATCTCGATATCAAATTACCGACGAAAGAGGATATTTTGAAAGAGGTTTATTAACCCAGATTTGTCATTAGGAAGTATGAACTAATGACAACTGCGTTGGGCTGTGGGTGGAATCCCTGCCTGAACTGCGTACGGCAGGCAGGTGGGTTATCCCCGCGTTAGAAAATCTTACAAATTGAGCAACATTTTGTCTATCCCGAAGCTTCGGGATTATGCGAATTGTCATTATACATTTCAATATTTCAATAGTTTATATGTACTACATCATGGGTATTTGTAATTATGAAGGAAGGTTTAATGACAATTTTGGATTAAACACTTTTACTTTTAGGATCAATGCTCTCTCCCGACAACATCATGTCGCTGTATGAATTTGAAATCAGGTCCTTTCCTGAGATGCCGAATAATTGAAGATAATGATCACATTGTTTCAGTAATTGATCTCTTCCGATGGTGCCGTCTTTATCAATGGCTTCAATTTCAACAAATGTTCCCAGTCCTTCCACCGTATCGAGGTGAAATTTCACATTACCTATATAATAAATCTCCCTTGTCTTGTCAACTACTGTCAGGACACCAAGCGCAGCAGTGAGCAACCCTTTTAATGAAGAACCGGGCTTGGAATTGTAAAGAATTATATTTGATTGTTTGGGCCCTTTTTTATTTTCTCTTTGATAATGGATCAAACTGTTTTCGATGTTTCCCTCTCTTAATTTCAACCGTCCGTTCTCTACCCGGAAATAGGTATCAATCTGATGGTCTGTTCCTTTGAAATCGGTATTTTCTGCCTTTAATTTTTTTCTTATTCCGGTATGATCTTTTGATCTTGCCTTGATTTCAATATTCAGTATTCCCATAGCATTATTCATTGATAAGGGGAGAAATATATAAAAATCCCCGGATAAATCCTCAGGAAGGAAGTTTAACGAAGTATATTAAAAATCATTCAGAATGTAATGAATGATGCCCTATAACCTGCAATATTCCGTAATCCTTCTCCAAAATCATTCTTTCAGTCTTGTTTCCAATGAAATGAAAGAAATGGTATCCCACGTGTCTCGCAACCCGTGCCCCACAACTTCACAAATCACCAATCATCTCCTCCTCCGTTTCCACAAAATTGCTACATTTGAAACACCTTAAAAAACATGTAAAAATGGAATATGAAATATTAAAAACAGAGATCAAAGACAACATCGCGATTGTGACCATCAGCCGTCCGCAGGCGCTGAATGCCCTGAACACCCGATTCTTTCATGAAATGGATGATTTTGTGGCGAAGATATCTCAAATGCCCGACGTCAGGGCGATGATCATTACCGGCGAAGGCAAGGCATTCGTTGCCGGCGCCGACATTGCCGAAATGGTGGACAAAGACCAAAAAGAAGGCACCGAGTTTTCCCGTCTCGGCCAGAACACTTTCAGCAGTTTCGGAAAACTGGACATCCCCGTCATTGCAGCCATCAATGGTTTTGCGCTGGGTGGCGGACTGGAACTGACCATGGGTTGCGACTTCCGCATTGCCAGCACCAAGGCCAAATTCGGCCAGCCCGAAGTGAACTTGGGGCTTATTCCAGGCTATGCCGGCACACAGCGGCTTTCACGGCTCGTGGGACTGGGCGATGCCCTGTATCTGTTGATGACTGCCGAAATGATCGGCGCCGAAGATGCCCTGCGTATCGGACTGGTACAAAAAGTGGTGGAGCCGGAAGAATTGATGGATACAGCAATTAAAATCGCCGGTACGATTGCTGCCAAAGGACCACAGGCAATCAAAAAAGTAAAACAGGTTGTCCGTAATGGTTACGAGATGCCGTTTGAGGAAGGCGAGAAACTGGAAGCCGAACAATTCGGAACACTTTTCGGCGAAGGCAGCGAAGGCCGCGAGGGCATGAAAGCATTCCTGGAAAAACGGAAACCGGAGTGGTAACATTTACACCAGGAAATCTACATAATTAAAAAGAAAAATCCACCAAAAACCATAAATTTACACCCTTTATTTTTCTCTTAAAAAAGATTAATATTTCAAACTTAAACACAAAAAAATGACATACGACGAAAGATTACAAAATGTAACGGTTCTGGGTGCTGCCGGCAAGATGGGGAGTGGCATATTATTGCTGACCGCCGTCGAAATGGCCGACCTGGCCCTGAAACCTGAAAACAAGGGTAAGGCATTTATCCTGAATGCGATTGACGTGTCACCCGAGGGCTTGTCGGGACTGATGAACTACCTTCGGGGGCAAGTCAGAAAGATCGCCGAAAAGAAAACCGTCTGGCTGCGTAAGATGTATGCCGACCGGGACGACCTTATCGAGAATTTCGATATCATTGACGAGTACATCTTCCATGTATTGAGTATTGTCTGGCCGTCCACCACACTCGAGGCCGCTTACAAGTCAAACCTTGTCTTTGAAGCCGTTATCGAAAACAAAGACCTCAAGGTGAAATTGCTGTCGCAAATTCGTGAAAATACTTCTGAAAACACCTGGTTCTTTACCAACACCTCTTCGGTACCGATCAACCTGATTGAAAAGGATGCCGGACTGGAAGGCCGTATTCTCGGGTTCCACTTTTATAACCCGCCGGCCGTTCAGAAACTGGTGGAACTGATCACAACGGATAATACAAAGGAAGAAGTCAAAGAATTTGCCCTGGCTTATGCCAAAAGCCTGAAAAAGGTGGTTGTCCCGTCCAACGACTTCGCCGGATTCATCGGTAACGGACATTTCATGCGCGATGCACTCCACGGACTCAAAGAGGCCGAAGCGCTGGCAGCCGAAAAAAATATTCCGCTTTACAAAGCCATTTACATGATTAACAAAGTCACACAGGATTACCTTGTGCGCCCAATGGGTATTTTTCAATTGATTGATTACGTGGGTATTGATGTGGTCAGCTTTATCATGAGCGTAATGAATCCATATCATGAAGACGAGGAAATAGAACATCATTTGCTGGACAAAATGCTGGAGCAGGGTGTAAAAGGAGGGCAATATTCTTCAGGCGCTCAAAAAGACGGATTCCTGAAATACAAAGGCGGAAAAGTTGTTGCCGTGTGGGACATCCACAAGCAGGAATATGTGGACCTCGACAAATTTCAACAGGAATGCGACGAGATGTTGGGTGATCTGCCCGAATCCCACGTGGCCTGGAAATCAACATTGCGTATGAAAAACAAGGAAGAAGTACTGAAGACCTTTTTCGATAATCTGAAAACACTGGGCACCCTGGGAGCGGAACTGGCAGTCAGATACGGACGCCGTTCAAAAGAAATCGGTGAACAACTGGTCAACTCCGGCGTTGCCCATAACATTGACGATGTGAACACGGTCATGCTGACCGGATTTTTCCATGCTTACGGGCCGGTAAATAACTATTTTGATTAAATCTTGAAATCATGAAAAAAATGAGAAGAAAAGTATATATGACAGCCGGATACAACACCATTTCACTGGGTACCGGCCGCAGGGAATTTAACCCTAAAAAGCCCCGTCCGGGCATTGAACATTACATTAAAGAAGCCGGACAGGCAGTGCTGGAGAAAATAGGAGGAGCAGACAATGTTGACGAATCGGTTATCGGCAATTTTATGGCTGCAAGGTTTAACAAGCAAGGCCACCTCGACGGTTTCTTCCCGATGATTGACAAGGGACTTGCCATGAAACCCGCCGTCAGGGTGGAAGGGGCCTGTGCTTCAGGAGGACTATCTCTGGCAACTGGTATCCGTCACGTTCTGGCCGAAACAGCAGATGTGGTGCTTTCACTTGGTGTGGAGGTCCAAAATCCCGTGAAAGCCATTTACGGCGCCGACATCTTGGCTCTGGCCGGATGGTTCCAGAAAAGGAAACAGGGACATGCTTACTTTTTCCCGGGACAATTCAGCGACCGGGCAGGCGCTTACTATGAAAAATACGGATACGACAGAACACGCAAAGGAATGGCTCGCTGGTATGCCAATGCCATCGAAAATGCCCGCCTGGACCCGACAGCACAGGAATATCACAACACCAACCCTGATCCTTATGGTACAGCGCTGAAAATGAAACCCAACGGCAAAGTGTTTGTAGATAATCTCAGCGTTCTGGATTGCTCAAAGGTTTCGGATGCCGCCTCGGGTATTGTCATTTGTTCGGAAGAAGGATTAAAACGGATAGGCGTGGACAAAAAAGATGCTGTTGAGGTTATCGGTTTCGGACATGCCGTAAGAGATCTCACTGAAGACCCGAAAGATTTAACAGAGCTGGAAACCATCAAATTTGCCGCGCACCAGGCCCTCGAAAACGCAGGCATCACCATTGACCAGGTGGGAACCGTTGAAACCCACGACTGTTTCTCCATTGCCGGCATTCTGGCTGTGGAAGCACTGGGACTGGCTGCCAAAGGCGAAGGCGCCGACTATGTGGACGAAGGCAAAACCTCTCGCAACGGCGAAATGCCCATGAATACCACCGGCGGACTGATCGGCTGGGGACATCCCACGGGAGGCACCGGCGTTCACCAGGCAGTGACCATCTGGCAACAACTGACCGGAAAAGCCGGAGATGCACAGATCGAAATCCCCGGCGACCGGCCTTACGGACTGACAATCAATATGGGTGGCGACGACGTAACCGTGGTCTCCATCGTATTTAAGAGAGGATAAATGTTGATTGTTTTAACAATGAGGGGCCATGCAGTGTTGTGTGGCCCTTTTTTTGTTTCACGCAGAGACGCAGAGACGCAAAGATTTTTCACGCCCGCCTTCGAAAGTTGACGGATTCGGGCAGGCAGCGACGCGGCGACGCAGCGTGAGATATTTACACTTATTTGGAGATTAAATTTCCGGTTATGACGATATTTTGGAGATAAAAATGGGGGTTGTTGACACTTTTTTGGAGATAAAATCGTATATTTGTTACACTTTTTTGGAGATATAAATATGAAACGCCTGTTATACAGCCATTTAAAAAAATGGGGAAAAAGCGCCAATCGCAAACCGTTATTGTTGCAGGGTGCCCGTCAGGTAGGTAAAACTTATCTTGTGGAAGAATTCGGGAAAAATGAATATGAACAATTTATTACACTGAATTTTGAAGAAGACCCCGGTTTGAAAACATTGTTTGAAGAAAACCTGAACCCGGGAACCATCCTGGAAAATATCGGTATCTATTTCGGCAGAAAAATAACTCCCGAAAACACATTGCTGTTCTTTGACGAAATCCAGGTCGTTCCCGAAGTATTGACCAGTTTAAAATACTTTTCCGAAAAAGCACAGGAATACCATATCATTGCGGCCGGTTCATTATTGGGTGTGAGTATCGGAAAACCGACAAGTTTTCCAGTCGGGAAAGTGAATTTTCTGACAATGCACCCGATGAATTTCACCGAATTTCTTTGGGCAACAGATGAAGAATTGCTGGCGGAGAAATTAAACAACTTGTCAAGCATCAAACCACTTCCCGATATCATTCACGATAAACTTCTTAAACTTTACAAACAATATCTTTATACCGGAGGCATGCCCGAAGTACTTCAGAATTATGTGGAAACAAAAGATATTGCCTTGGTCAGACAAACGCAAATTGAAATACTGGAAGCATACAAAAGGGATTTTTCAAAATATGCGGGAAATACTCAGGCGTTGAAAACCGCCGAAGTTTGGCAATCCATTCCTTTTCAACTGGCCAGGGAAAATAAAAAATTCAAATATGGTGATGTAAGAAAAAAGGCCCGGGCATCCACCTTTGAAAGCACCATTGAATGGCTCAAAGGAGCGGGGTTGATTAACATGGCTTACAACGTGACCACACCTAAACTTCCTTTAAAAAGTTACGCCGATTATTCAAAATTTAAAGTGTATTTACTGGACACCGGTTTGCTGGGTGCTATGCTCGACCTGCCCTCAAGAATCATTGTTTACCCTGATGAATTATTCAGAGAATATAACGGCGCTTTCATCGAGAATTACGTTGCACAGGAGCTTGCTGCACAGGGTATTTCCCCCTTGTTTTACTGGACTTCCAAAAGTGATGCGGAGGTGGACTTCCTGCTGCAAAAAGAAAATGCTGTCTATCCTTTAGAAGTGAAAAGCGGGACAAGCATAAAATTAAAAAGTTTAAGAAGCTACGCAGACAGGTACAGTCCCCCGTTGATATTCCGGGCTTCACCGCGGAATTTTACCCGGTCGGGGAATTTTGTAAATATCCCTTTGTATAATGCGGGTAATATCAGGAACTACCTTTCACCGGATATTCAATAAACCGGTTTCTTTCGGTGCGTCGCCGTGCCGATGCCTGCCCGAATGTTCCAAGGCCTCGGAATCAGGCGGGCGTGCAGTAGTTACATTTTGTTGGTATTGAAAGCAAACCAATGGCAGATAATTAAAGAACCGGAAAAAGAAAACGGTCAATCCCCTCTTTCTTCCAGTAATGAGATAACATGATTTGCATAATAATTGACCAGATTGGGTTTCAGAATCTCAAACGCATCCCCCTTGTCATTGAACCGGATGATATCTCTTTTGACCATGAGCTCAAGCTGCCCCTCAACACTGTAATCATCCGTTTCAATTATCCTTATCGGATGTTCATTTTGCATGATGTTGTTCTGGGTTATGTTCATCAACTGTACAGCTTCCTCGGTTTTTACGAATTTGTTGTATTTACTCAGGTATTGGATGGAGTTGTAAAAAAGGTGTTTTTTAAAAACGGGCATCAAGTTGATCACTCTTGATCTGATCTCGTTACAAATGCCGATGGCATAACCGTCACTTTTCTCGTCCGGTGCGTTTTCAGAAACGAATTGATTGTAACTTAACAGCTCGCCAAATCCCAGAAAAACACCGCGGATATCTTTTGAAGAATGTGTTTTTCGCAGATTTAAAAAACGACTGATTAAATCAGTACTTTCAGCTTTGGCACTCAGATCAGCTGTTAATTTTTTTTCATCCGGATTTTCTGACCAGTTGATAGCTATCGGCACGAAAGTAATGTCTTCAATATCCGTGTCAGAATCGTTTTTAATCCGGTTAAAAAGCGATTCGATGGTTCCGATAATTCCTTTACGGAACATACCTATTTTGCCGTCCCGTGGCCGGGTACCTTCCTGGAACGACATAATCTGCTCTCCCGAAATCAGGCATGCACCGATATAAGAAGACAACATTCTGTAATAATGTTCATCTTCCGAGTATTTGTCTCTTCTTATTTTGAAAGCACCGTAACTTTTTAAAAGATACCCGGAGACCTTGCTTTTAAACAGGTTCTCGCCGGCAGCAGTGATGGGAATGGGAAGATTTTTGGTCAGCAGCGTGTAGCCAATCATAAATTCATCCAGGTGGGATTTGTGATTTGGCATGTAAACCACAATGTTTTTCCCGGTGATGAGTTTTGAAAAATCAAAATGTGCCTCCAGAGTAATCCTTTTGGCTGTTGGCAGTACAAGCGGTTTAAGAAATTTTGTGAATTTAATCAGGCCGTTATTTTTTGTGTCGGCAATTTGTTTGATCTCTTTTTTTAAGGCCTTTAACTGGTTGTGGGTCAGGTGTTGTTTTGTTTTGAAATAATAGTCGTCATCGTAAAGATTTATGGCTTTGTTTAAAATATCTTTTGTTCTTTTTTTCACTTTAAACACCTGATAGTTAAATAATGTAAACCAAAAACTGTTGTGAAAAGATAACAACAGTTATTTACGCTAATGTAGTAAAAAATAAAAAAACAGATTGAAATAAACTGAAAAGTATAGTTTTCACTCTATCTGCAACCCGAAATGTTCCTTATAATAATTCAAAACTTCATCATCAACTCGCCGGTAAAATTCTTCCGGTTGCTGCTGGTTCACACCGTTTTTGCGAAATTCTTCAAGCTGCTTGTATCCTTCTTTGAACAGCCTGTTATCCAGCGGGGTCAGCACCTGCATAATTCCCGTATCGTCCGCATTGATCAGCACATTGATATCCATGTAATATTTACTGCTGGTTCCCCATTTGTAAGAAAAACATCTGTCTTTCAAAGTCAAAGCAAAATGACATAAAGGGGCATCTTTGATACTTTCATTATAGGTAAGAACATAAGGTTGTTTTCCGTTCTTGGTAATCCATACAGGGATGGTTACCGAGGCGAGGGGCCATCCCAGCACCGTCCACATTGTCGTCAGGGCAGGGTTTTCATCGGGCTTTACTCCTTCAACAACACACGATGATGCCGAACTTTTCCGGGGGATGTAATCATAAAAAAACACCATTTTCCTGTTTCCCGGCTTCAGCGAAGCATAATCCCATAAATCAGTACCGGTCAGCGAATGGGTTAAGTTTCTTGATGCTTTCTGGATGATGGTTTGAGCCGACAATTCGCCGGTTTTCACCAGTTCATCAAAAACATTGTTGGCTGTCATGTAACGGATGTAACCGCCACCTTTGCCGGCTTCACCTGTAAATGAATAATTTGTCCGTATGACATAACCGAAAGGAGCAATTTTCGGGTCGTTCACATCAATTTTCACCACTTTGAAATTACTCACCTCAAAATAGGCCGCTCCGCCTTTTCCGTCAATCACTCCAAAATTGGCTTCCAGCCGGGTAGGTTTTGACAGCTTTTTCAATAATTTTTCAAAATCGTCCACTGTAGCACAGGTTTGCAGCGCTTTTTTCATAATACTCCCTTCCATCCCCGACTGTTTGATGGTATCGTTGTTCAGGTTGTAACTGGCAGAATTCATGATGGCAAAACCCGTTTCGTTGTATCCGATCCATATATATTTACCCAGCGTATCTTTTGAATTGACCAGCCCGATGTAAATATATTTTCCGTCATCAAACTGAACGATTTTGTTGTTTACACTCCACGTGTCACGGTGTTTCCAAAGTAGCGGTCTGCCGTCTTTTGTATATTTTCCCGATACAACGGCTGTGGTACAGGCGAATGAGTTAAGGGCTAAAAATTCAATCAGCAGGATGAGGACAATCGAAACATTTTTCATGATCATTGATTTTGATTGACAAAAGTAGTCAGATAAAGGATGTTTAAAAACGTAAGTTGCAAATCTGCTCTAATTCTCCATCACTGTCACCATCACTTTCCTCCTTTGCCGCGGCCCGTCAAATTCGCAAAAGAAAATATTCTGCCAGGTGGAGAGGCCCATCTTACCGTTTACAATGGGAATGGTTTCCGAAGGCCCCACAATGCCGGCTTTCAGGTGGGCGTCGCCGTTGCCGTCCTGCCGGTCGTGCAGCCATACGCCGCGGGGAATGAGCTTTTTTAACAGATTGACAACATCGGTTTGCACCGATTCATCCCAGTTTTCCTGTATCATAATGGCTGCCGTTGCCCCCTGTGCATACACATTGACCAGCCCCTCCTTGATGCCGGATACCCTGATGATTTGCTCCACTTCACGGGTGATGTCGTAAAGTCCTTCGCGCCGGTCGGTTGATAAAATGATAATTTCTTGCATTTTCTGAAAACCTTTAACAATTATCCAGGGTAACTTCAAAGCAAAAGTAACTAAGTTTCAGGCAACCTTTTAAAAACAACTCTGTCTTTGCCCTTGTTGAAAAATTGATCCTTTTGTAAGGAAAGAAAAAAGAAAACGTCAAATTGTTTTGTTATGCTTAATGCCGAATTATTGTGTGAATAACACCTATAATAATTTAATATCTTTGCATCAATGTTTTAAGAAAATTATTTACAACAAAAGAACAGACAATTCTTTTACTAATCATTTTACAATTAATACATTATGAAAACACTAAAACTTTTAACATTTTTACTGACCTTGCTGGTCGTTTCGTCGGTTTATGCGCAAAAAAGCAATGATGAAATCCAGGTACTTGTGACCAAAAAGAATCGTGACGGTAAAGTCAAATTTGACAATGGTTTTTATGCAGGTATGTCGTTCGGATGGACGATGATAGACGGCAAAAGTTCTTTTATTATCGGACCCCGTGTTGCCTGGATCGCCAATCATTATTTTGCCCTCGGCGCCGGTGGTGGCATGTTCTCCAATTTTATGAGTATGCCCAGAAATGACGATTACTACCCTTTGGACGAATATTTCATGATGGGTGGTTATGGCGGAATCCTGCTTGAACCCATAGTACTTGCCAAGCATCCTGTTCATGTTTCATTCCCGGTGATCATTGGCGGTGGTTTTGTTGCAGCCCAGTCGAAAAATGGTTGGAATGACTATTCTTATAACGGCGATTATTACAACAATGATGTTTTCTTCGTTTTTGAGCCCGGTGCTGAACTGGAGCTGAACATTGCCAAATTTTTCAGAATAGCTTTGGGCGGAAGCTACAGGCTGACGAATGCCCTCGACATGCAATACAAATATTTCGACGAAAAAACAGGTGAATTTACCACCATTGACATTGATAAACATGCGCTGAATGCTTTCAATGTGAAACTGTCGCTGAAATTTGGGATTTTTTAACGATCAGATTAAAAAGAACACAATCATATAAGCTGCCTCCTGGCGGCTTTTTTTATTTATTGCCTTATATTTTTAAAATAATGAAGGTGTTATTGCCTTGTATTTTTTAAAAATCATGTGTATTATTACCTTGTATTTTTTAAATTATTCCAGTGTTTAACCTTGTTTTTGTATTTTAGCTATCCTCATATTTATAAGTGTAAACATTAAAATTTCAATACCATGGAAAAGAAAAAATTTGCAGTTGTTTTATCAGGATGCGGTGTGTATGACGGCGCCGAAATTCATGAAGCCACACTGACCATGCTGGCCATCATGAAAGAGGGTGGTACCTATCAGTGTTTTGCCCCCGACATTCCGCAATATCATGTCATCAACCACCTCACCGGACAGGAAATGGACGAGTCAAGAAATGTATTGGTTGAATCAGCCCGTATTGCCCGCGGTGACATCAAACCGTTAAGCGAATTTGACGGCAAAGATTACGATGCTCTTATCTTCCCGGGAGGTTTCGGTGCTGCCAAAAATCTTTCGACAGTTGCTTTTGACGGCCCTGATGCGAAAGTCAATCCAGAAGTGGAAAAAGCCGTCAACCAGATGATTGACCTGGGAAAGCCCATCGGTGCTTTGTGTATTTCTCCGGCCGTGATCGCCAGGATTATCGGGAATCGGGTGGAAGTAACCATCGGATCGGACAAAGGAACGGCTGAAGCCATCGAGAAAATGGGAGCTACCCATGTGGTTACAACCCACGGTGAGGTAGTCCATGATCACAAATACAACGTCTTCACAACCCCCTGCTACATGCTCGACGCTACCATCGTGGACATTGACAACGGTGCAACGAATGTGGTGAGGGAGATGATGAAGGAGTTGGGGAAGTAATGGTCAGGCAGTAGTTATACGGTGGTCAGGCGATATTGGAACGATAGTCATGCAATTGTCAGGCAATAGTCATGCAATTGTCATACGATTGTCAGGCGATAGTGAGGCAATGAGCAAAAGATA
>JAOZOO010000028.1:27850-30825 GCA_029933225.1 Bacteroidales bacterium
GTCATGCAATTGTCATACGATTGTCAGGCGATAGTGAGGCAATGAGCAAAAGATATTTTTTAGAATTTATGAATTTGTTTTTTAACTTAATTTTTTATTAATTAAATATTTATGTTATGAAACTTGAAGAATTCAGGGTGTATCAGTTATCCATGGATATTGGGGATGAGGTATGGTTTGTAGTTCTCAAATGGAACGACCTTGCAAAAGATACGATCGGAAAACAATTAGTCAGGGCCATAGATTCTGTTGCTGCCAATTTAAGCGAAGGATACGGAAGATATCATTACAAAGAAGCCAAAAACTTCAGTTACTATTCCCGCGGCTCACTTTTCGAATCGAAGACATGGCTCACTAAAGCGAGAAACAGGGGATTACTTAATGAGGAAAAGTTCAGTCAAATGATGAGCACAATAGATGATATCTCCGTAAAGCTCAACAACTACATCAAATCAATTGGCAAAATAAAAAGCTGACGTCGGATGGCGGAGCCAAATGACGCGCAAAGCGCAAATGACCATCGCATGACAATTGCATGACGCCCGCAGGGCAAATGACCATGTATGACAACCGTATGACGTGCGCAGCACAAATAACCATTTTCCATTAACAATTAATCAAATTCTCTATGAATCGAATCACATCCCTCTTCAACATCAAATACCCCATCATCCAGGGTGGCATGATCTGGTGCAGTGGGTGGGAACTGGCCTCGGCTGTGAGCAATGCCGGCGGGCTGGGACTTATCGGCTCCGGCTCCATGTATCCCGAAATACTGGATGAACATATCATGAAATGCAAAGCGGCCACCGACAAACCATTCGGGGTAAACCTTCCTCTAATCTATCCGCAGACCGAAGAACATATCGAAACCATTCTCCGTCATGGTGTGAAGATCGTTTTTACCTCGGCGGGAAATCCTGTAAAATATACTGCTTATCTAAAAAAACACGGGGTTACCGTTGTCCACGTCATTGCCAACAAAAAGTTTGCCCTGAAAGCTGCGGCTGCCGGCGTGGATGCCATCGTAGCCGAAGGTTTTGAGGCAGGCGGGCACAACGGCCTGGAAGAAACTACAACTATGGTGCTTGTCCCGATGATACGTGAGATAATTGACATTCCGCTGATTGCTGCGGGAGGTATCGGATCGGGAAAAGCCATGTTCGCTGCTATGGCACTGGGTGCCGACGGAGTTCAGATCGGCAGTCGGTTTGCTGCATCGGAAGAATCATCGGCACATCCCAATTTCAAAAACGCAATTCTCGAAGCCAACGACGGGGACACAAAGCTTACTTTAAAACATCTGATTCCGGTACGGCTTATTAAAAACGAGTTTTATAAAAAAGTGGAAGAAGCCGAACAAAAAGGTACATCCAAAGAAGAGCTTATGGAATTGTTGGGCAAGGGAAGAGCAAAGCTGGGCATGTTCGAGGGAAACCGGTCAGAAGGTGAATTGGAGATAGGACAGGTTTCATCAATGATTCATCAAATTCAGCCCGTTTCTGAAATCATCCGTGAGATTATTCAGGAGTTCCATTCAACAGCTCAAAAATTGTGTAACCCTGATTTTTCCCTTTAGTAAAAGCCATTAGGATTATTTGTCTAAATTTGCTTGCTTCGGTTCGATCCTTTAATGCTCGTCCGGTAAAAGAATAAAGAATCCAACAAACTAAACTAATCAGTTATGAATTTTGAACTTACGGAAGAACAGCTTTTTGTCCGGGATGCTGCCCGCGAATACGCACAACGTGAATTGATCAAAGATGTGCTGGAACGGGACGAAAAAGCGATTTTTCCGACACAACACATTAAAAACCTGGCTGAACTGGGTTTTATGGGTATGATGGTGGATCCCAAATACGACGGAACAGGCATGGATGGTATATCCTATGTGCTGGCCATCGAAGAATTTTCAAAGGTGGATGCCGCCGTCAGTGTTATTCTTTCGGTTCATAACTCGCTGGCGTGTTTTGGTATCGAACATTTCGGCACGGAAGAACAAAAGGAAAAATATTTAAAACCATTGGCACGAGGTGAAATCACAGGCGCATTCCTGCTTTCGGAGCCGGAAGCCGGATCAGATGCATCGCATCAGCATACACGGGCTGAAGATAAAGGCGATCATTACGTGATCAACGGAATTAAAAACTGGATTACCAGCGCTTCCGTAGCCAGTGTTTACCTCGTCATGGCCCAAACACATCCTGAAAAAAAGCACCACGGAATCAATGCTTTTATTGTTGAAAAAGACACCCCCGGCATAACACTTGGCCCACACGAGGACAAAATGGGTATGCGCAGCTCCGATACCCATTCCGTGATGTTCGATAATGTAATCGTACCGAAAGAAAACCGTATTGGCGAAGACGGTTTTGGCTTTACATTTGCCATGAAAGCCCTTGAATCCGGGAGAATTGGCATCGCTGCCCAGGCTGTGGGTATTGCTGCCGGGGCTTTTGAAAGAGCACTCGCCTATTCAAAAGAGAGAAAAGCATTCGGTACCGAAATTGCCAACCATCAGAGCATTGCTTTCAAACTTTCCGACATGGCAGTAAAAATTGAAAACGCCCGCAACCTGTGCCTCAAAGCTGCCTGGCTGAAACATAACGGGAAACCTTTCACGGTTGCCAGTGCCATGGCCAAGCAATATGCTGCCGACATGGCTATGGAAGTGACCACCGAAGCCGTCCAGATTCACGGTGGTTACGGTTATGTGAGAGAGTATCATGTTGAACGCCTGATGCGGGAAGCCAAGCTGACACAAATCTATGAAGGAACGAGTGAAGTCCAGAAAATTGTTATTTCAAGGGCTCTTTTAAGGGATTAAAAGAGTTATTCTCTTTCCTGCCGGGTAAATTCTTTGTTTTTTATCAGAACGAATCTTTTCAGTACCTGAAAAGAACCTCTGCTGACATTATATTTTTGCGATGTTAAAAAATATTATGCATGCATTGTATTTTTGTAACGATTTTTTT
>JAOZOO010000120.1:0-8662 GCA_029933225.1 Bacteroidales bacterium
TCTCCGATGAATCATCTTGTTTAGAGATTGTAAATCAAAAAATAAATGTCTTTTTTATGACCCACCCCTACACCCCTCCGAGGGAGGGGATTATTGGAATTTATTTTTTGATTTACTGCACATTCTGTTAATACATAAGATTTTAACTTTAAACAACTTCAGTATCCTTTTTTTGGATTCTGATTATTTCGGGATAAAAAATATCTTCAGGTGAGAGTATT
Source organism: Bacteroidales bacterium (assembly GCA_029933225.1). Classification (GTDB taxonomy): domain Bacteria; phylum Bacteroidota; class Bacteroidia; order Bacteroidales; family F082; genus JAADID01. The sequence continues at coordinate 222 of JAOZOO010000120.1, forward strand.
CTTACCTCAATTTGGGGTAAAAAAAGAAACCAGCCTGCGAATTCAGGCTGGTTTAATTTCATAACAGTTGATTTGATTAGTTAATACAAACCTTTTGTGCAATAATGGATTTTGTGCTTCTGACCTTCACAACAAAATAACCGTGAATACCACTCATGGGTATCCGGTTTAGCGTTGCAGGGGACACGGTGGTGTTCAGTATTTCACGTCCGAACATATCATAAATCGTGATTTCTTTATTTTCTTTGGTCATACCGCCCTGGCTCCGGATATAAACGGCATTGCCATAAGCATAGATATGAATACCGGAATCGATGGGTTTTTCTTCGTTTCCTGTAATGGTCTGGTTAAAGTGAAGGATAAAACGTTCCGGGTCATCATCAACCGTGGCGCTGAATTCGTAAACAGGATTTTCAACAAGGTCCTGAATTTCGCCGGTAACCAGGTCTTCGAGCAATACCGTGGTTTCAGGAAGATATTCCAGGTTGGCTGTTAGCGTTTGCTCACCGTCAGTGCCTGCCAGAAAACCTATTTTAACCTCGGTGCCTTCTGCGGGGATAACCGGTAAGCCGTTTATTCCCAAATCCTCACCGGCCTGAATGGAATAAATCTGTGGTGCTTTTCCCGAAAAAGAGAACATCTTTCGCGTATCATAATTATCAAACTCTTCGGTAGCGCCTTCAAGGAAAGCGATATTGGTTTCGTTGTTGCCGTTGTCATTCATCACCTGTAATGAAATATGATCAGGCGTATCATTTGTAGCTTGTGTGCTCTTATAATAACTTTGCGTGGAATGGACTCTTGCATCCATCGGAATGGTAAAAGAAGGGGAGGGGCCTGTGGCCTGGATAAAAAATCCCTGTCCCATGGGGATAATACCATCTGTTAATGATCCTAATTGGGTCGCTTGATTGTAATCGCAGAAACTACCTTCTCCGTCAGGGTTCCATACCCAGAATGAATTCCCCACATCGGAGGATGTCCATGTTCCGTTATCCAGGTCTATCGGACTAGCAAAGGGATTGCCAACCAAGTTATATCCGTAGTCGGATTGTGGTGTGCCGGTTGTATAACTCAATGCGGGGGTTGTGGAGGTTGTCAGCGTAAGGTCTGAAGTCTGTAACGGCCCGGTAAAATTGACGGTCACATCATAACCACTGTCAACCCATATTTCAAAACCGGCTCCCGGAGGCATTGGCGTATTCAGGTTTGTGATGTATGTTCTGGTATTGTCAGATTCGTTATAAACCCTCATCCACACGTCGGGGTTTCCGTTAAAATACATGCTGTTTATCGTTTGGTTGTTCGCCGAAGCCGATACATCATGCCATACGCCTCCTGTGATGTAACGCTGAACCGTGGCTTCTCCGTTTACGGTAAGGTAATCGTCTCCGAGGATGGAAGCATCACCGGATGATCCGGATTCAATGGTTATATCATTGCATTCCACGGATGATGTCAGTGTGGGATAATTTGTCACACCTGTGGCAGGTATGATCACATCGGCTTCTGCTGTAGGTATCAACCCGGTGTTCCAGTTGGATGCATCATTCCAGTCGTGATCCGTTGAACCGGTCCAGGTATTGGCAGAATAGCCCACCATCAGGTTCAGAATGGCTGTTCCGTCAACGGTAAAGACCGAATCGGATGAAGATGTGTTATAGGATCTGTTTATCAGGATGATCTCTTTGGAGTTGCCTGAATCCCACAACCGGTAAATAATGGAATCGCCTTCGATAAAACCTCCGTTACCGTCGTCTTCTCCCGCCGAAAACGTAAATGGGGGAGTGGAGCCGGTCAGTACCGTACTACCCACACAGATTTCATCGCCCGTACCCGGATCAATGTCAAAAACGGCAATTTCGTCTCCCGATTGAAGAGTTGTTCCGTCAATATTTACCGATAAAATAACGAAACTCATCCAGTTTTGCGGATTCTGTTCTCCGTAAACCGGCTGAAAATGCTGGGCATTCCCCATTGTTCCAAGGAGTATGAACACAATGAAGGGAATGACTTTTTGTAATTGTTTTTTCATGGTGTTGCAATTTAGGATTCGAAAAAACTCCCGGACAGGTTTTCCCTCTTCTGTTGCTTTTCCTCATCCGGTCAATATACTTTCACGGATTTTTTACAAAAAGGTTTCATTTTCAGGAAGAAATATTTTAAAAAAAAACTTCAAAGGTGGGTTTTTTGTAGTATACACATATCCATACAGGTGGCCTCAGTCTCTGGTATTTCTTCTGTAATACGGGAGAGTTTTAAATACGGGTAACTGACAATTTCTCTTTGGTGCTTATGAATGTTAAATTTACATGTCGTTCCGATGGAACTTCATTCCCTTCTTATCTTAATTCCAGTGTCTTACGACGCCTGGCAATAATATTTCCTACCTATGGCAGGTTTACTCATGTTAAAAGTCAACGTATAAACTATCTGTACCGGCGACTTTAGTCGCTGGCAGTCCGCTGGTAGGGAAAGGCTATTGATAAATATCAGCGAAAGCTTCCTCAATCGTCTTGAACTGAAACTGAAAACCTGCTTCGATCAGACGTTTCGGGATGATCTTCAGCCCGTTCAGAAGCAGTTCGTCGGCCATGGGGCCCATCATCATTTTCAGAAATGCAGCGGGTGTGGTGATCGCAGAGGGACGGTGAAGGGCTTTGCCGAGCGCTGTGGCAAATACTTTCTGCCTGACCGGATTGGGGGCAGTCAGATTAAATGCACCGGAAAGCGAATCTTTTTCCATCAGGAAACGGATGGCCCTGACCTCATCAAGAATATGTATCCACGAAACCCATTGTCTGCCGCTGCCCATGGGGCCTCCCATGAATATTTTGAACGAAGCCGCTGTCAACGGCAATGCACCGTCTTTCCTGTCGAGCACCAGCCCCGTGCGAAGGAATACAAGACGTGTGCTTTCTTTCAGAGGGTCAAATACTTTTTCGTGGTCTATTCCCACTTCGGTAAGAAAGCCTTCTTTTCCCAGTGGTGAGTCTTCGGTATATTCATCATCCGACGGCTTGAAACCATACACACCCATCCCGGAGCCCTGAATAATGTACAAAGGCTTTTGCTCGGCTTTCTGAAAAGCATCGACGATCAGTTTGTCAATCCCAAGCCGGCTCTCCCGGATGGCATCCATTTTCTTTTTACTCCACCGGCTTCCGACATTCTCGCCGGCAAGGTTAATGATGCCTTCATGCTCATTGAACAGTGCGGGCAGATTAGCTGTATCTTTCAAATCCAGTTTTTCAACCTTGATGTGAGCAGGGAGGATGGCCTTTGCCTTTTCTGTGTTTCGTGTAAGAACAGTTATTTTGTAGCTATTCCCGACCTCGTCGATCAGATGTCGTCCGATAAAGCCGCTGCCACCGAAAACAAGTATTTTTTTCAAAATATTATTATTTAGTTCATAATCACCAGCTTGCCGGAAACTTTTGTCCGGTTTGTTATGATGTTATAAAAATAAATCCCGTTATTCAGTCCGGAAGCATCAAATCTGAATTCATGCCTGCCTTCCGGAAATTCCTGATCGGTTAGTTTTTTCAGAAGTTTTCCGTTCTGATCTGTAATGTTGATGGTGAGGTGTTGCTGTTTCATAAGTTCAACATAAATAGTTGTACTGTTGTTAAACGGGTTGGGATAAACACCATGGGAAAGCAAACCTGTTTGGGAATACGTTGTATTGATGATGCCCACAGATGCATCTTCACCACCCGATAAACAAGTGACTTTGCCGTTTCTTCCACCTGCAACCATTTCCGTCGAACCATCGTTATTGATGTCACCGATGCTGCCGATGGCATCAATGGCCTCACCGTAATCTGTGTCAAACATGATGTTGCCGTGCGAACCGTTGATCATGTAAACATAATTGTTCGTATAAAGTGTACCCACAAAGAAGTCGTTGATTCCATCGCCACTCAGATCGCCGGCCCTGGCCACACACCATGATTTGTCGTTTAAAGAGGTGTTTACAACCGTTCCGCCTCCTGCTCCGTTAAGGATTATGGCTTTTGCACTGCTGCTGGCAACCAATACGTCTTTGTATCCGTCCTGATTTACATCATCCATTACTTCAAAACGGAGAATGAGATGATTGCCAATACCACTTGTATAAATGATCAGTAACGAGGCAGGATCAACGATATAATATTGTCCGTTGAAATCACCGAGCATAAAATCTTTCGTACCGGAGCTGTCCACATCATCCAATTGTGCCAGTGCCCAGACGGAGGTGCCTTGTGTGACGAACTGCCATTTTTGGTTTCCGTTAGATCCGTCAATACCGTAAACATATCCCTGTGTTTCAATGGAGTTGGATGCCCCGGCAATCACATCGGGCTGGCCGTCGCCGGTGAAGTCTTCAATACCGATCACTGAAAATACGGGGCCGCCGAGAGGGCGTTCCCAGATGGCATTCCCGGTTCGTCCTTCGAGGCAATACACACGAATGGGGCCGGTTCCGTTGCCGTCATTACCCGTGGCTGCCAGCACATCGGCGATGCCGTCATCATCATAGTCATAGCGGGCATCCACCTGGTAAACCCATCCGCCGTCACCATATTCATCTGTCTGATGTTTCCACAATTGCTCTCCCGAATAGCCGGAAAGCGCTATGATTGAACGGTCACCCCAGGCAGTGCCGACAATCACGTCCTCGTAACCGTCGGCATTGATATCATCAATAATAGTCAGACTGTTTTGTGAATAAACCGATCCTGCATAAATATAGGTTTCCCAGATGACGTCGCCTGTGCCGTGGGAATTGCCGTTGAAGCACCTGATATAATCATCTTCGGAAGCAACGATCACGTCGTCCACACCGTCGCCTGTTACATCTGCTATTTTGATGATAGACTTGGGACTGCTGTCATAAAGATCGGTGATGGTATAACTCCAGAACTCATCACCCATGGGCCAGTCTTTGTCAAGTCCTTCGCCGGTTAACAAAACATCTCGTGGGTTCTGGGTCGTGTCGTTGCTGCTGATGCTCATGGTTCCCGTGAAAGTTTCCCTTGAATCGGGCTGAAACCACACGCCGATAATTCTTGTTTCCAACGGAGCAAGGGTCATGGGAATCGTATCCCGCGGTTCTGCGTAAAAATGGCTGTCATCAAAAGTGATGTCGCTGATGGTGAGGTCTTGGCTACCCAAATTGCTGACTTCCATTTCCCATCTCGTTGTGGCGTTGATCCTTACTTCTCCATAATCCATGGAATCCAGCGGAAGGTAGAGGTAAGGCCCCGGATTAACGGCTGTCCCGGTTAGGGTCAGATCGACCTCCGGCGTAACCGGATCGTTGGTTTCAAGCGTGCCCACAGCATCAAGGACACCTGTCTTTCCGGGTGTGTAGCTGATGTACATGGTGTACGTGCTGTTGGCGTCCACCGTGAAAGAACTACCGGTGGGCCATCCGATGTATTCGGACTGGGATCCGGAAATGCTGCCATAAGTTACCTGCAAAGGTACGCCGCCGTTATTCTGTATAAGGCATCCCCATGTGGCTACGCTGTCAACGACAACAATACCGTAATCATGAGTTGTAACAGGCACATTGATATCGGGGTTGCCTGCACCCGTGAGGTCTATTTTGTACAGCTTGCTGTCCACGTTCAGCCCGCCGTCAACATACCAGAGGTAGGTACCGTCAAAAACAATCCCGGCGGGTTTTATGTTTTCGGAGTCATGGCTTTCCAGCACGGTTCCGTTCTGATCGATCTTATAGATCTTATTATCGTTATAATCCACGATCCATAAATTACTGCCTTCAAGGCAAATGTCCCAGGGTTGCTGGCCCGGGGCGGCAAACTGATCGAGAATATTGCCGGAAGCATCTAATTTGTAAACTTCGCCATCCGGGTTGTAATAGCATGTTGCCCAGTAATCGCCGTTATCGTAAGCAATACCGGAAAAATAAGTGGCAGGCAGTTCAAATTCCGAAACATAATTGCCGTTCATGTCGAACTCGATGGCTTTTCCCGGATCATAAGCTCCCGGGTGATCGGTTGTCCAGAGGTTGCCGCTACCGTCGTCATATGTCAGTCCGTAAGCTTTGTCAAAAGGACCCGAGCATTGTAAAGTGTAGCTCCCGTCGGAGGGGTCGATCTTGTAAATCTTATTGTCGTCGCCAGGTGCGCCATACAGGCCGCTATATAGGTAAGTTCCGTCCCACGCCAGCCCGGAAGCTTTGCCGGGAATAGTATAGGTGGCGAGAATGGTCCACGTTTGGGTGTCGCGGCTTTCGTCCTGCGCCGGCAGGAAAATCCCACACTGAATCAATGCTAACAGAATAAAAAACTTTCTCATGATCTGTGAATTTAATGGTTCAACTCATCTTTTAAACAATTCCAATCTTTAACATCAAAGATAATACTATCTGTAATAATTATGAAAACAGGGTGGAAAATTTTTAAAACTGGATGCTGGATTCTTGATGCTGGATAATGGTTAATGGGATGGATACCCGGTCATTTATGGCCGGGGTTAACCTATTGTGCAATCGAAACATAAAACAATTGAGGCATAAAGCCATCGAACCATTCTTTAGCGTACTTTTGCCGCTCGAAAAATTAACACATGCCGGAAATAAGAAACATTGCCATCATTGCCCATGTGGACCACGGGAAAACTACACTGGTTGACCGCATCCTTCACCAGGTGAAACTTTTCAGGGAAAACGAAGAAGTCGGAGAACTGATTCTCGACAGTAACGACCTGGAAAGGGAACGTGGGATCACTATTTTATCAAAAAACGTATCCGTTCGTTACAAAGGGGTTAAGATCAACATTATAGATACACCGGGACACTCCGACTTTGGCGGTGAGGTGGAACGCGTACTCAACATGGCCGACGGCGTCCTGCTTGTTGTGGACGCCTTCGAAGGCCCCATGCCGCAAACCCGTTTTGTCCTGCAAAAAGCCATTGATCTGAACCTGAAACCCATTGTTGTCATCAACAAGGTTGACAAACCCAATTCCAGACCCGAAGAGGTACAGGAAGCCGTGTTCGACCTGATGTTCAACCTCGGCGCCTCGGAGGATCAGCTTGACTTTCCTACAGTTTTCGGATCATCCAAACAGGGATGGATGGCGGAAGGCTGGGAGCAGCCCGCCGAAGATGTCTCTTATCTGTTGGATACCATTATCGAGCATATCCCACCGGCGGAGTTTGCCGAAGGAACACCGCAGATGCAGATTACTTCGCTGGATTATTCCTCTTACCTGGGCCGGATTGCTGTTGGTCGCCTGATGCGGGGAACGATGAAAATGGGCATGCCGGTTTCGCTGGTAAAAAGGGATGGAACCATCCTGAAATCAAAGATCAAAGAGCTTTATACTTTCGAAGGACTGGGCAAAGAAAAATGCAAAACGGAAGTGCATGCGGGAGATATCATCGCCATCATGGGGCTCGAAGACTTTGAGATCGGCGATACCGTTGCCGATTTTGAGGAACCCGAAGGGCTGCCTTCCATCAAGATTGACGAACCCACCATGAGCATGTTGTTCACCATCAACAATTCACCGTTTTTCGGTAAGGAAGGCAGATATGTTACTTCGCGTCACCTTCGCGACCGCCTGTTTCATGAAACGGAAAAAAACCTGGCCCTGCGCGTGGAAGAAACGGCTTCGCCGGATGCTTATCTTGTTTACGGAAGGGGAATACTTCACCTCTCTATTCTCGTGGAAACCATGCGGCGGGAAGGATATGAATTCCAGTTGGGGCAACCCAAAGTGATCATCAAAGAAATTGACGGGAAAAAACATGAGCCCGTTGAAAGTTTAACCGTGCTGGTACCGGAAGAATTCTCCGGAAGGGTGATCGACATTGTGACTATGCGAAAAGGTGCGTTCGAACACATGGAACCCAAGAACGACCGGATGTTGCTGGAGTTCAGTATTCCCGCAAGAGGTATTATCGGCCTGCGTAACAGCGTGCTCACAGCCACCGAAGGTGAAGCCATCATCGCCCATCGTTTCAAAGACTTCGAGCCCTGGAAAGGGGAGATCAAAACCAAAAACAACGGAGCGCTCATTTCCATGGAAACCGGAACGGCCATTCCTTATGCCATCTGGAAACTGGCCGACAGAGGGAAATTTTATATCCATCCCAATGATGAAGTCTATGCGGGACAGGTCATCGGGGAGAATACCAGGGCTGGTGACATTGTCGTCAACGTAAATAAATCCAAGAAACTGACAAATATGCGGGCTTCCGGTTCGGATGACAAAGTGCTGATCCCGCCACCCATTACTTTTTCATTGGAAGAATACATGGAGATCATTCGCGATGACGAATACCTCGAAGTTACACCACGTTCGTTACGTCTGCGCAAAATCATCCTGAATGAGACCGAAAGGAAAAGGCAGGGAAGGGGGATTTGAATGATGAATGATGAGTGATGAATGATGAGTGATGAATGATGAGTGATGAGTGATGA
>JAOZOO010000120.1:8762-10064 GCA_029933225.1 Bacteroidales bacterium
TGATGAATGATGAGTGATGAATGATGAGTGATGAATGATGAGTGATGAGTGATGAATGACGAAAACGATTAAAAACAGGATAATGAAAAAATTGTTTTTAGCTTTTTTCACATTGAGCCTTGTCACGTTCTCTTCTTGTGATGTCCTTGAACAGGTTAACGAGTACAACCGTTTCATTCAGTGTGATTTCAGTCTGGTGAATATAAAGGTTCTTGAGATCGGCGGCATTGACATTTCCTCGCTGGGGGACAAAGGAGACCTGGGTATCAAAGATATGATGACCATTACCAATATGTTGTATTCGGGTGATTTTCCTGCAAAAATGAGTGTGAATTTGAAAGCGGCGAACAAGAATCCGAAAAAGGCCGCTATTGCCGGAATGGAATGGCAACTGCTAATGAAGGGGGAGAATATGCTTTCCGGTATGCTTGAAAAGGAAATCGCTGTTGCACCTTACGGCTCAACGGATTTTCCTGTCATCCTGAATGTTGATCTCTTCAAACTCCTGAAGTCAAAACCTTTGCCACAGATCATGGTTTTTGCTTTCGGCAATAATCAATATGAGCAACTTGAAAAACTCGGGGTGGAGATCAAGATCAAGCCTTATTATCATACCGGTTCGGGGATAAAGAAATATCCGGGATACCTGACTATCAGGCCGTGATCAGTCAATTTTAATGCACCTTACGCTGAAATAAAAGCTCTTGCCGATGCTGCTTCGGGATACGTTTTTTCTGTCTTTGTCGAGCATTCTTATCCAGGCTGTGCTCATGCTGTAGGAAGAGGCCGTCCAGAAATATGCTTTCTGATCCTTAAAACTGAACATTTTCATTTCGGGCTGGTAATTGCCTGCAAGAGGAATATCAAGTCCCGATGAACCACCTTCTAACAGTGCAGGAGCTGCACTGTCAGGACCGCCGAGGGAATTAATCAAAACAGACCAGTCCTCATCGGTGGGTAAACGGAATCCCGGAGGACAGGCATCCAGCGCCGCCTGCCAGCAATACAGACGGCCGTATTCTTTACAATTCAATGAATCTTCATCGTAACAAATACTCCCCAGCTCATCGTTTTGCAGGTTGTATTTCATCCATACCTGATCGCCGATCTGAATGGTTTCCACATATTGTGCAAACAAATTGTTTCCTGATGCAAGAAGTAAAACAAAGACCACAAGACCAAATAATGTACCTGATATCCGCATGTCAGTTCTCATTTTTTAATAATTGACGAAATTACAAAATCCGTTATTTATTTTCCTGCAGGTAAGGAAAGTTTTATTAAAGAATTTGAACAGATTAT